>NZ_SMKB01000290.1:0-8197 GCF_004348575.1 Actinomadura sp. 7K534 | reverse complement strand
CTGCTGCTGGCGCTGGGGCTGGGGCTGCTGGTCGCCGGCGTGTACAACCCGGAGCCGCAGGAGTCGGCGCTGCCGCCGTGGGGCGTGCCGGTGCTGGTCGCGGGCGCGGTCGTCCTCGCGGTCTTCGTGGCGTGGGAGGTCAAGGCGCGGACGAGGCTGCTCGATCTGTCGGGGGTGCGGCGGGGGCCGCTGCTGGCGACGCTGGGCGTGAGCCTGCTGTCGGGTGCGGCGCTGATGGTGACGCTCGTGGATGTGGTGCTGGTGGCGCAGACCGTCCTGGACAAGGACACCACGGAGGGCGCGCTGCTGCTCACCCGGTTCCTCGTCGCGCTGCCGGTCGCGGCCGTGGCGGGCGGGGTGGTCGCGCGGCGGTTCGGTGAGCGGTGGCCGATGGCGGCGGGCATGGCGGTGGCCGCGGCGGGGTACCTGCTGATCGCGGCGTGGCCGGCGGATCTGGCGAGCGCCTCGTACGGGCCGCTGCCGAGGATGGACGTCGATCTCGTGGTCACGGGTCTCGGTCTGGGCCTGGTGATCGCGCCGGTGTCGTCGGCGGTGCTGCGGTTCGTCCCGGCGGCGCGGCACGGTGTCGCGTCGGCCGCGGTGGTCGTGGCGCGGATGATGGGGATGCTGCTCGGGATCTCGGCGCTGTCGGCGTGGGGCTTCTACCGCTTCCACCGGCTGACCGCGGATCTGCAGCCGCCGCTGCCGTTCCTGATGTCGGAGGACGAGTTCGCGCGGCGGATGGAGGTCTACAACGCGGCTCTGGACGACGCGCTGCGCACCGAGTACCAGGAGATCTTCTGGATCACCGCCGGGATGTGCGTCCTCGGCGCGCTGCTCGCGCTGGCGGCCGGCGGTCCCGGCCGCGGCGGGGACCGGACCGGCCCCGCGGACGACGGCGAGATTCGGCCATCATCCGGGCATACCGGGCGCGATCCCGGAAAGGATTCGGCCACGAGCCACGTGCCTACCAAGGGACTCGGGAATATCCTTGGCAAAGAAGGCTGAAAGGGCCTCTTGCCGGGAGGGCGCTCCCCGGGGAGGTGACGCAGATGCGCAGGTCCGGCCCAGGCCATGGAGGCACCCCCCTCGCCAGGCTGCGACGCCGGCTCGGTCTGGAGCGCAACGAGCTGCGCCGCCGGGTGGACCGGGTGCAGCGGGTGATCGCGCTGGTCCTGCTCGTGGTCCTGCTGGGCGTCGCGCCGCCGCTGGCCGCGTGGGCGGCGTCCTGGTCGTACGAGTCGGGCGTCCGCGCCGAGGCCGCCGAGCGGGCGAGCCGGAGCCAGGTCGTCGCGACGGTCACCTCGACCCGCGCGGCGTCGGGCGACCGCTACATCCATGAGACGGTCCAGGCGACCTGGCAGGGGGCGGACGGCGAGCGCCGCACCGGGACGCTGCCGGGCTGGAAGAACGCCGCGGTCGGCGCGCAGCGGACGATCTGGGTCGACCGCGAGGGCGCCCCGGCGATCCCGCCGCGCCCGCACAGCCGCACGGTGACCGACGCCGCCTACGCGGGCGTCGCGGCGGTGCTCGGCTGCAGCGTGCCCGTCCTGGTCGCGTACGTCCTGGTCCGCCGCCGCTGCGACCGGCACCGCTACGACATGTGGGAGGCCGACTGGGCCCGCATGGACGCGGACGCGAACCCGCGCTCCTGACGCGATCCCGCGTCCCCGGGCCCCGGTGGCGGTCAGGGGTTGATGACGCAGGGCCCGCCGCCGCACACGTCCTGCACCGTGCCGGTCTTCAGGAAGATCGCCTTCTGCCTGCGGGCGTCGGCGTTGTTGCGGGGGTCGGAGTGCGGGTCGCGGCCCTCGGTCGGCGGCGTGTTGCCGAGCGGCGGGGCCGGGGAGCCGCTGTCCCAGATGATCATCGCGGAGCCCTCGTGGGCCGCCCCGAACGTCGGGATGCCCCAGTAGGGCACCTTGTCGGGGTTGCGGCCGGGCCGGACGACCGGCGCGTGGACGCTGGCCCCGATCGTGCGGGCCTGGACCTCTGCCGCCACGGGCGCGACCTGGTGGTCGCCGAACGCGACGTGCATCAGGACGCGGTGCGCGGGCGTGCCCGGCAGCGGGTCGTCCGTCATGTGCCAGGCGTAGCCGTTGGCCTCCCCGCGGTCCCACAGCATCTGGATCAGCGCGATGCCGATCTGCTGGTCGAGCTTGTCGGGGTAGAACAGGTCGAGGACCTGCCCGTACTGGGGGAAGTCGGAGCTGCGGTTGAGCAGCGTGCTGTAGTTCATCGCGGGGACGCCGAGGACGGCGCGGCGGATGTCGGGCGACACGGCGGTGAGGGCGCCGCCCATGATCCCGCCCTGGCTGTTGCCGTCGAACGTCAGCTCGGCGCCGGTGTCGATCAGGGACGCGCCCGAGCCGTTCTGGAACGCCTTGTGCCCGGCGAAGCCGCGGGTCATGGCGCGGCCGAGGAAGATGAAGTTCAGCAGCCCCTGCTGGGTGCGGTCCGCGACCGTCCGGAAGCGGGTGAGGTCGGCGAGCGCCGAGACGACGTTCGGGACGTCCTCGTCCGCCATCCCGATCCACTTGGTCGCGCAGAAGGCGAACCCGTGCTCGGCGGCCATCGACTTGACGTTGCCGGCGCCGACCTCGCCCTCGCGGCCGAGCAGGCCGTGACCGTAGAGGGCGGGACGCGCCGGCTCGTCGAACGCCGATCTCGGGATCTCGCACTGGAACGGGACGGCCTGGGAGTTGCCGGGCAGCCGCGCCGGCCGACCGTCCCGTCCCCGGTACAGCGCCGAACCGGGCAGGCCGCCGTACTGGTCGAGGTAGCTCGGCGCCCAGACGATGCCCTTGACCTCCCGGGCGATCCTGTCGTCGACGTCGTCGGTCACCTGCGTCACGAGGAACGAGGGCGAGCGGTCGCCGAGTCCGCGGAGCGCCTCGTCGCGCATGTGGAGCACCGGCCCGGCGAGGCTCTGCCGGCTCGCGACGGTGAAGTCCCAGGCGAGGTAGAGGCCGTCGCGGCCGACCCCGTGGCGGTCGAGGTCCGCGAGGACCTTCCCGGTCTCCCGCTGGCGCTCGTGCAGCGGATCGCCGGACGGCAGTTCCGGCCCGAGGATCCTGGCGAACGCGTCGTTCGGCGCGATCGCGTTCCCGGACGCGTCGCGCAGGTTCCGCAGCGCGACGGCGTAGCGGTGGCCCTCGCGGAAGTTCCGGGCCGGGCGGACGATCAGCGCCTTGCGGTCGTCGGGCGCGTTGGCGTCCAGTTCCGCCCAGTACGGCCAGCGTTCCCCGGTCTCGGTGTCCACGATGGCGATCGGGGCGTCGTCGCGGAGCGAGGCGCCGATGTCGGTGACCGGTGCCGCGCCGGTGCGCGCCAGGTCGATGCCGGGGACGCGGCTGAGCAGCATCGACCCGGGGGAGAAGCCGTCGGCGCGGTTCCACTCGTCCGGCCGGATCGGGAGGCCGAGCACGTTCTTCAGCGTCGTGCGCATGGCGACCCGCCGTCCCGTCGGCGTGCCGGCGTCGGGCACCGTGTACCAGTCGCTGGGGAACGGCAGCAGGCACGCGGCCGGGTCGATGGGGTCGCAGCCGGCCGCCGTGTCGGCCGCGGCGGCCGGTGCGGCCGGCGGGACGGTCAGGAGCGCGAGGGACGCGGCGAGCGCCGCGAAGACCGCGAGGCTGCGCTGGGGGAGACGCATCGTCCACCTCCGGGGGATCCGCGACGTTGATCGAGATCTTGGTCCCGGGGGCCGCCGCGGTCAATGGGCGTCCGGAGGTGGCCAGGAAATTTGTCGCCCGAGGCGGGCCCGTGGGAGCGCAGGACGACCGGTGTCCGGAGCAGCCCCTCGATCGTCTCCACCGGGCGGCCGAGCGGCGCGTAGACGGGGCGCGCCCGGAGCAGGCGGCGGGTGAGCGCGGCCTGGCGGTCCAGGTCGGGCGGGCCCGCGGGGAGCCGCTCGACCCGGCCGCCGTCCATCTCGTAGGCCACGCAGGCGCGCAGGTCTGGACGTGCCCCCGCCACGTCCAGGTGCGTGACCGCCAGGCCGTCCGCGCCGCCCGCCGCGTCCAGCGCGTACCGCAGCGCCACCGCGTCGAGGTGGCCGACGCGGAACGCGCCCTGCCAGCGGCCGGTGCCGTTGTGCCGGTCGGGCAGGTCCGCCGTGAGGACCGGGTCCTCGGTGACGAACGGGCCGGGGCCGTGCCGGGTCGCGTACGCGCGCAGCACCCCGAGCCGGTAGGCGGACTCGCCCGCCTCCGCCAGCAGCGTCTCCGCGTTCGCGAACGTGGTCGTCGACCAGGTCGTGTACGGGTGGAAGCCGTGCCACTCGTCCAGCAGGACGCCCTGGGCCCCCTCGAACACCACGTTCCCCGCCCGGAGGAGGTCGTGCAGGTGCTCGCCGCCGACGATCGCGACCCGCTCGGCGAACGCGGTGAAGGCGTCCGCGCACGCCTCGACGTCCGGGACGTCCTCTCCCTGCGGGAAAGCGGCGCGGTACCAGTCGCGGACCGCGGTCAGCCGCCGCCGCAGGCGCGCGGGCGACAGGCAGTCGCCCGCGCGCGGCGCGTCGTCGTGCGCGAGGGCGTACGAGGCCGTCTCGCCGATGCCCATCCCGCACGAGCCGTGCCGGTCCGCGCCGCGCGCCGACTCCCGCGCGCGGTTGGCGGCCCGGTGGTACGGCGTGGTCAGCAGCGCGTCCCGGTCGACGGTCAGCCGGTCGAGCGCGTCGGGCACGCCGGCCGTCCGCAGGTGGTCCGCCTCGGCGGCGAGGGCGAGCGGGTCCACGAGCATGAACCGGGACAGGTGCGTGCGGACGCCGGGCGTGAACGTCCCCGAGCCGAACTGGGCGAACGTGTGGTGCCGCCCGTCCGCCGCCACGACGTTGTGCGCGGCCTGCGCGCCGCCGTTGAACCGGACGACCGCCCCGACCGGGGACGCGGCGCACAGGTGGTCGACGACCGTGCCCTTGCCCGCGTCCCCGAAGCCGAGGTCGACGACGATCACGTGGCCCATGTGCTCAGAGCCGGGTCGTCGCGGACGGGCCGGCGGCGTCCAGGCCGGGCGGCGCGGCCGAGACCGCGACCGCGGCGCGCGACGCGTCCAGCCGGGCGAGCGCGCGCGACACCGACGGCCCGGCGTCCGAGCCCGCCTCCGCCAGGTGCTCCAGGCCCTGGTCGAGGTCGATGGCGTCCTCGGCGAGCCCGACGGTCAGCGCGATCGTCTCGCAGACCGCGTCGAGGTCGTCCAGGTACAGGACGTTCTGGCCGAGCAGCCCCTGCCAGAAGTCCCTCAGCTCGCTGCTGCCGGCGTGGTAGGCGCCCTGCGGGATGATGAAGTACACGTCGTAGATCCGCTGCAGCTCGCGGACGATCGCGGCGACGGGGACGTCCTCCGCCAGCTCGTCCCCGATGACCTTCGCGACCTCGCGCCGCTTGACCGCCGGGTAGGCCAGCTCGTCGCCGATCATGAACAGGTAGCCGCGCCTGCCGCGCTTCTCGAAGCAGTCGGCCGAGGTGTGCCGGGCCATGAAGTACATGGCCAGCTCGTACGACTCGCGCATCTGGCCGCCGCCCCCGCCCTCCAGCAGGATCTTGCCGAGGTCGTCGTCCATCCGGTTGTCGGCCTCGAACTGCCCGATCTGCAGCGGCGCCCGGTCGCAGGTCGCGTCGCCGACCGCGCCGAACATGATGTGCGGGTGCTCGGCGTACCCCTTGCGGAGCAGCAGCCCGAGCAGGTCGGGGAGCTTGGTCTGCAGCGCCCGCGGGACGTGCCGCATCGAGCCGGTCACGTCGAACAGCACGCCGATCGCGAGCGACTCCGGGTGGTCGGCGGAGTCCCGGCTCTCCCGGAAGGCCACGCCGCGCGGGTCGAGGTCGGGGTGGACGGTGGTGGCGCCGCCGTCGGAGTGGGCGAACGCGCTGGTGCCGGTGGCCGCGCGGTAGCTCGCGCGGGCGGCGTAGACGTCGGTGGACCAGTGTCCGCTTCCCATGGTCGTCTCCTTAGTGGGGGAGGGGCAGGTGGAACGGGCGGAAGCGCCGCGGGCCGTAGAGCTTCTCCAGCAGCTCGTCCAGTTCGGCCAGCAGCCGCCAGGCGTCGGAGGGGCGCCGGTTCCGCGCCGGCAGCGTGCAGCCGCGGGCGAACGAGCGCATCGCCTTGGGCGCCTTGTCGCCCATGAGGCCGGTCATGCACCGGGTGGCCATGTAGATGTCGGTCGCCGGGCTCGCGGGCTCGCGTCCCGGCACCTCGGCCGGGTACAGCTCGGCGTACCGGTCGACCATGGCCGGCACCCGGCCGGACGGGTCGGTGGCCGCGTAGCAGCCCGGGACGGAGTAGCACCAGTCCACGAGGACGAGCCCGTGCTCCGCCGGGTGGATCATGATGTGGTCCGGCAGGACCGCGCCGTGCAGGACGCCCGCGCGGTGCGCGAACCCCAGGGCGACGAGCAGCCGCCGCCACATCCAGGCCGCGTCGCGCGGGTCGACGCCGCCGGGGAACGCCCTGCCGACCTCGGCGAGCGTGTGGAACCCGTCCAGCGCGACGATCGCGTTGGCGCGCCGCTCCCGCCCGGTCGAGGCGTCCCGGTGCCGGAACGACTCGACCAGCCGCGGGACGTACGGCAGGAACTTCCCGTCGCCGTCCTTGGGGAGCTGGCGGAGCGCCACGGCCTCGCGTTCGAGCAGGTCGCCGTCGCGCGGGTCGCGCGGCATCTTCAGCACCACCGGACGGCCGCCGTCCTCCGGCCGGGCCGGGTACAGCTCGGCCAGGTCGCCGCCGACCGGGTCGCCGGTGAGCCGGTACGCGTGGCGGCGCGTCGTGATCAGGGCCGTGCCGTCCCGGTTGTAGCCGCGCCACAGGTCGTTCAGCCTGATGAAGGCGTCGCGGGTGCGGCCGCCGGTCGCGTCCGGATGGACGAGCCGCGCGAGCCGCCGGTACCGCCGCACCGCCTCGGCCGCGTCCTCGCCGAACAGGTCCGCGGGGACCCGCGCCCGCCCGAGCCGGGCCAGCGCGTCGTCCAAGCCCACACTCAGCCCTGTTCGCCGTGGGGGGTCGACCCCCCGCGCCCCCCGGTTCGCTTCGCTCATCTGATGTCCTCCTCCCGGCCGGGCCGCAGCAACGCGGGATGCAGGAGGCGGGCGTCGCCGGCCCGGTAGAGCCGCGGCCGCGGCCCGCCGCGCCGGCCGCCCCGGTCGGACGTCGCGCCCGTGCTCTCCACGAACCCGGGCACGGACAGGACCTTCCGGTGGAAGTTGCCGGCGTGCAGCTCCTCGCCCCAGACCGCCTCGTAGACCGCGCGCAGCTCGGGGATCGTGAACTCGCCGCCGCAGAAGGCCGTGGCGAGCGGGGTGTACTCCAGCTTGGCGCGCGCCCGCTCCAGCCCGTCCGACAGGATCCGCGCGTGGTCGAACGCCAGGCGGCGGGTCGTGCCCGGACGCTGGTCGCCCGACTCGGTCAGCCCGAGCGCGTCCACCGGGACCCAGGCCGCGTCGGCCGCGTCGCCGCCCGCCTCGGGGTCCGGCAGCTCCGGCGCGAACGCCAGGTGGGCGACGGAGATGACGCGCATGCGCGGGTCGCGGCCGGGGGAGCCGTACGTGCCGAGCTGCTCCAGATGGACGCGGCCGAGCGCGCCGGCCTTGGCGCTGAGCCCGGTCTCCTCGGCCAGCTCCCGGACGGCCGCGTCCGGCAGGTCCTCCGCCTCGGCGCCCTGGAGCGGCCCGCCCGCCTGGACGAAACCGCCGGGCAGCGCCCACATCCCCGCGTACGGGGCGCCTCCGCGCCGGACCAGCAGGACGTGCAGTGCGCCGTCGCGGATGGTGAGCGCCACGACGTCCACCGTCACGGCGACCGGGTCGTAGTCGCGCGGATCGTAGTTCGCGAGGAAGTCGCTCTCGTCGCGCCTCGGGTCCGGGGTCATCCGCGCCCTCCTGCAGCTCTCGCACCAAGTATTTCTCATACTGAGTTCATCTCTGTATGAGAACAACATAGATCGGCCGCGAGCCGTTGTCCAGTCCGGTCGGCGGACGTCAAACGAGGGCGCCGCCCCCGTGAACGGGAGCGGCGCCCTCGTAGGGCCTGCTCAGCGGCGGTGGCGCCCGCCGTTCGGCGGCTCCTGATGCTCCCCGTCGTGGGGACGGCCGTCCTCGTGCGGTCCCGATCCGTACGGATCCGGCGCATAGGGGTCGGAGGAGTAGGGGTCAGGGGTGTACGCGTCCGAGCCGTAGGGGTCCGAGCCGTAGGGGGCGGG
>NZ_SMKB01000028.1:0-50211 GCF_004348575.1 Actinomadura sp. 7K534 | reverse complement strand
CCCGCAACCTCGTCGACCTGCTGCTGTCCGCCCGGTTCGCCGGCGCCGCCGGATACCCCGTCCCCACCTGCGACATCCAGGCCCCCGCCTTCGACCGCGGCGGCTACTGGCGCGGCCCCACCTGGATCAGCACCAACTGGCTCGTCTGGTACGGCGCCCTCGGCCACGGGTTCCCCGTCGTCGCCGACCTGCTCTACGGCGCGACCATGCGGCTCGTCCGCCAGTCCGGCTTCCGCGAGTTCTTCGACCCGTTCGACGGCACCGGGCGCGGCAGCCACGACTACGCCTGGACCGCGGCCCTCGTCCTCGACCTCCTCGGCGCCCGCCGGGCACCGCAGGCCGCCTGATCTCCCACCCCGTTCGATCGCCTACCGTGGGGGCATGCGCCTACGCCGGGGTCCCCTGCCGTCCGCGGTCCGCGACGCCCTCGCACTCGAACGGGGAGAACGCGTCCTCGCCGCCGCCCCCACCCGCGGCGGCTCCCACGTCACCGCCACCACCTCGGCACTGCACATCCCCACGACCTCCGGCGGATACGCCCGCATCCCCTGGGAACGCGTCGACCACGCCACATGGAAGGACGGATGGCTCCACGTCCAGGAGACATCCGCCGGTGCCGCACACGACATCGGGCTCACCGACCCGGGATCCGTCCCCGAAACCGTCCGGGAACGCGTCACCGCGACGATCGCCGTCAGCCACCAGGCCGTGCTGCCCGGCGGCGCCAAGGTCCGCATCGCCGGCCGCCGCCCCGCCACCGGCGGCGACGTCCGCTGGACCTTCGTCTTCGAACCGGGAACGGACCCCGCCGACCCGGGCCTGCGGGCCCAGGCCGAACAGGTCCTCGAAGAGCTGCGCCGCCAGACGGGCCTCTAACCGGGATAGACCTGCGGGGGGTGCTCCTCCTCCGCCTTGCGGCGGCCCGGCACCTGCTGCGGCACCCGGTCCCGCATCTGCCCGGCCTTGCCCGCCAGGTCCTCGCCCTTCGCGCGGATCTTGCCCGCCGCCTCCTGCACGTTCGGGTTCTCCGAAACCTGCTGGGACAGCCGCTTGATCTGCTCATAGCGCTCACGCCCGGCCTTCGTCCCGAAGACGTAGCCGATCGCGGCGCCGGCCATGAACATCATGCGAGTCTTCACGTCAATCTCCCACCGACGGCGAATTCGTGTGACCCCCTATACCCGCCATCGCCGCGCCCACCCATAACGCAGGCGCGAACAGCCCCGGACATGCGCTAACCTAGAGCCGCACCGGGGCCCAACGGCCCCGGACGCACGTACGATCCCGCGTAGCTCAATCGGCAGAGCATCTGTCTTGTAAACAGAAGGTTAGGGGTTCAAGTCCCCTCGCCGGCTCCCAGCTCAAAGGCCCCTCCGCCGCCGGAGAGGGCCTCTTTGCTAACAGGTACAGCAGAGAAGTACGCCCCGTCTCTGGGCGGTCGCAGATGACCCCGAGCCGTACTTGAGTGCCACCGTGACCCGCTCGGAGGAAGATCTCCTTGGGCAGGCTGATCTTGCTGTGCTGAAGGACCTGCATCGCGGCCCGGGGGACGGACGTCCAGCGCTGCCAGCAGCTTGCCGCCGGCGTCCTAGCTCCGGATGACCTTGACCCCGCGGCGACGCCCGTGACCCCGATGTGGGTGAGCTGCTCACGGGCATCGAGCACCGCATCGACACCCCCAAGACCTGACCGACCGCTCTTGGCCGTCGCAAAGCCATTCGCTGGCCTCACTGAGTCCTTCGCTGGCACACTCCACACACCTCTGAACGATCCGGGAGTGGGTATGGTCTGGGCCATCGTCGAACGATTCATCGGCGCGATCGTCCTGCTCGTCGTCCTGCCGGACTACCTCAAGGAACGCCACCTGGCCCGCAACGGAGTGCGGACCCGTGCCGAGGTCGGCCGGACATACGACCGGGTCTCCGTCCTGCGGCAAGGGATCGCACGAACGTACGACCTGACCTTCACCACCGCCGACGGCACCCGCATCACGACGCGCCATGCACCCAACCGGATCTTGGAGGGGGGCTGGGAGCCCATCGTCTACGACCCCAAGCACCCCAAGGACCTTCTCCTTGCCTCCGACCTCCCCCCGAAGCCCATCTACGTCTACGTCGGCATTGCCAGCACGATCTTCTTCGCGATCTTCCCGCCGTCCGTGCTCGCGACTCTGGCCTGATCACTCAAGGCGGCCCTCCGGGCGGGACTGCCCAATGAACGGCAGATCCGATGATCAAGGAGATGCCGGGGAGACCGTTTGGAGATTAGGGGTTCGAGTGCCCCTGCCGGCTCCCAGCTCGAAGGCCCCTCCGCGTCCGGAGAGGGCCTCTCTGCTCTCCCTGGCCGGTCCTTGCTTCAAGGTGCGGCTGTTCGGCTCGTGCTCCACGTGTATGGAGGGCGGTGGGGCGGTTTACGGTGGGTTTTATGGCGTTGGTTGTGGGTTCGCGGGTTGCTGGGCCGGGGGGCGCGGAGGCTGTCCGGTGGTGGATGCGGATGGCCCGGGATCCGCTCGGGACGTACGGGGCGCTCGGGCGGCGGTACGGGGACGCGGTTCGGGTGCCGTTCGGGGTCGGGCGGGCGCTTTATGTGCTTTCGCGGCCCGAGTACGCCGAGCATGTTCTGGTGGCCAACCAGGCCAACTACGTCAAGGCGTTCACCTACCGGCCGCTGCGGGCTGTTCTCGGGGAAGGGCTGCTGACCAGCGAGGGGGAGACGTGGCGGCGGCATCGGCGGGTGGTGCAGCCGGTGTTCGCGCAGCGGCACGTGGTCGGGTTCGGGCCGCAGATCGTCGAGACGGCCGCGGCGGCCGTTGAGCGGTGGCCGGACGGGGTGCTGCTCGACGCGGCGGGTGAGCTGCGGCGGATGACTTTGGACATCGTCGGGCGGGCCTTGTTCGGCAGTGCGCTCGCTGGGGAGGCCGAGCGGACGGGGCGTTCCCTGGAGGTCCTTCAGCGTGGTGCCGTCGCGGGGACGTTCCTGCCTGGGGCGGCCGCTAAGCGCGGCGTGTACCAGCGTGTGCCTGGGCTGGGTGGTGCGCTCGGGCAACTGGACGGGTTGGTGCAGCGCGTCATCAAGGGGTCGTCCGGTGGGGAGCTTCTGCAGTTGCTCAAGGAGCGCGGTGAGTTCTCCGAGGCCGAGCTCCATGATGAGGTCCTGACGCTGTTGCTGGCGGGGCACGAGACTACGGCTGCGTCGCTGGCGTGGACGTTCGTGCTGCTTTCCCGGTTTCCGGCCGCGCGTGAGCGGCTGGAGCAGGAGGTGGACGCGCTTGGTAGGGAGCCGCGGGCCGAGGACGTCGACCGGTTGCCCTGGACGAAGGCCGTCCTCGAAGAGGCGATGCGGATCTACCCGCCCGCCTGGACGATCGAGCGTGATGCCCTGGAGGAGGATGACATCGCGGGGGTTCGGGTTCCGGCGGGGTCGACCATTGCTGTGCCGCCCTATCTGCTGCACAGGAATGTGGAGATCTGGCCTAACCCGGAGGGGTTCCAGCCTGAGCGGTTCATGGGGGAGACAGAGCGTTCCCGGTACGCGTATCTGCCGTTCGGGGGTGGACGTCGCATCTGTGTAGGGGCCGGGTTCGCGATGCTGGAGGCCGTCCTGGTGCTCGCGACCGTCAGCCGTACTCACCGGCTCGACTTGGCGCCCGGTATCAAGGTCCCGATGCGGGCGGAGATCACGCTCCGGCCGGCCGGTCCCGTGCCCATGCGGGTGACGCGGAGGGCCTGACAGGCGGAAACCGGCCTCGGGCATGTGACGGTGGGTCCTTAATGGGCACACGGAGGGCATGAACATCACAGGCATCATCAGCGCGATCGTCATCGGCGCGATCATCGGTGCGCTGGGACGGCTGCTGCTGCCGGGCCGCCAGCCCATCGGCGTCATCCTGACCGTGCTCGTCGGTATCGCCGCGGCGATCGTCGGGACGGCGATCGCGCAGTCGGTCGGCGTGAGCACGACGAACGGGATCGACTGGATCGAGCTGGTGTTCCAGATCGGCCTGGCCGTGCTCGGCGTCGCGATCGTCGCCGCGCTGAGAGGGCGCGGCAGGAAGCGTCACATCCAACGCTGACCCGGGTCAGGCGCGGTCTTCCGCCGTCCGGGGCCGGGGCTGGGGGAGGCGGAACAGGTCGCCCAGCCTGGCCAGGACGTCCCTGTCGCCGGACGCGGTGGCCGCGCCCTCGCCGATCAGTGCGGCGAGCGTCGACCGTCCGGCGGCGAGGGCGAGGAACGCCTGCTCGTCCATCGTGATGACGGCGTCCGGGGGCTGTGCCGGGCCGTGCGACATCTCGATCGAGCCGTCGTCCACGCGGGCCTGGAGCGTTTCGTCACCGATGCGGAACTCGTAGACGGCGCGCAGCCCGGCCGCCGCCCGGGGGTCGAAGCACGCCTTGAGTCCCAGTACCGCCCAGTTCGGGTGGAAGGTCTCACCCTCGCGGCGCTCACCGAGCGCCCATTTCATCCCCCACCGGGCGAGTTCCAGGATCGCCGGGCCGAGTTCCTCGCCCGCCTCCGTCAGCGCGTAGGCGGGGGTCCGGGCGGGCGCCGGCAACGTGATCTTGCGGGCGAGGCCCTCGCGCTCCAGATGCTTCAGCCGGGCGGAGAGCAGGCCGGTGCCGAGGCCCCGCAGGCTGGCCTGCAGGTCGCCGAACCGCTTGGGGCCGGTCAGCAGCTCGCGGATCAGCAGCAGGGTCCAGCGCTCGCCGACGAGGTCGAGGGTGCGCGCGGTCGCGCAGTACTGGTTGTACGTCCGCTGTTCCACCGCATCACTCTAGGGCTCGGCGACATCCAGGAGCAGCCGGGCGACCTGCTCCGGGTGGGTGACCATCAGGTCGTGCGGGCCGTCCGTCCCCAGCGTCCGGTAGCCGAGTTCCTTGCCGAACCGGTCGAACGGATACGTCTGCGGGCGGCAGTAGACGGCTGTTCCCGGTATCCGGTCGACGGCCCCGGTGAGGCGTGTGGTGTCGGTGAAGGTGCGCAGCGGCTGCGGCCGGAGGCGCGGGACGAGCCGTGCCGCCTCGTCGGGGTCGGTGATGCCGAACGCGTCCGGGGGAGGTGCGGGGATGTACGTGCCGTCCGACCAAGCCCGGACCACCTCGACGAAGAAGTCGGGCGCCAGGGCGAACAGGCTGGAGCCGTCCGGGCCTGCCCATCCGTCCACCAGGACGATATGGGCCACTCTGTCGGGGTGTGCGTCAGCCGCTTCTCGTACGACGAGCCCTGCGTAGCTGTGTCCGACTAGGACGACCTCTTCTGACGCGGTGTCCAAGGCGGTGATGACGTCGTCCACGTGTTCGCGTAGGCCGACGTCGCCTTCCCGTAGTAGGGGGACGATGGTTCGCGCACCGGCCCGATGAAGGAACGGCGTCACCTTCTCCCACGCCCAGGGGCCGTGCCAGGCGCCGTGGACGAGCACGAACGTGGTCATGCGGAACGCTCCCGTTGCAGAAGGGGTAGGACGAGGCCGGCGAAGGCGTCCAGGTCGGCATCGTGGTCGTCGGTCGCGAGCCGGATCACGACGTGCCGCGCTCCAGCCTCGATGTAGGAGTTCAGCCACTCCGCGACCTCGCGTGCGGTCCCGGCGAACATGGCCTGGATCGACTGGATGAACTCCAGAGGGGCGTCGTAGTAGCGCTCCACACTCGTTCGCAGGCGTTGCTGGGCTCGCTCGGCGTCCTCGTCCAGGCAGACGGTCGCGTACAGGGCGGGCGTGACGGGGTGCTCCGCCGCCTCTTGGACGAAGGCACGTTCCTCTGCGTACGTCCCTACCGTGGGTGGGTAGGGCAGCCAGCCGTCGGCGAGGCGAGCCACCCGCCGCAGGGCCGGTCCACCGCCCGCCAGCCAGATCGGTGGTCCGCCGGGCCTGGCCGGTGGGGGAGCGAGCGTCACGTCCTCGAAGGTGAAGTGCTCGCCCCGGTGCGAGACCGCGCCCGTGCCCGACCACAGTTTCCGCATCACCTCGACCGACTCCTCCAGGCGGCCGCCGCGGCGCCTGTAGGGCACGCCGATCGCGGTGAACTGGGCCTCGGTCCGCGGGTTCGGGAAGCCGGCGCCCATGCCGGCGATCAGCCGTCCGTCCGACAGCCGGTCGAGGGTGGCGAGCTGGTGGGCCAGCAGGATCGGGTGCCGCAGCGCGGGCAGCAGCACCGCCGTGCCGAGCGCGACCCGCTCGGTGGCGTGCGCCGCGGCCGCCAGGAGGAGCAGCGGGTCGGCGCGCGGCCTGGTCACCGGGCTGTCGCCCGCCCACACCGAGTCGAAGCCGAGCGCCTCGGCCCGCCGCGCCTGCTCGGCCAGCCGTCCCGGATCATGCCGGTCCAGCACGGCCTGCTCCCGCGTCGGCAGCAGATAGCCGACCCGCGTCTCCGCCATGACCCCTCCTCGCCGATGCGCCCGACTCTAGAGGAGTACTTCCTGTTTTTGAAGTGGCTAGTTCAAATTCGAGAAGTTGGCCTAGTCCTGTACGAGGGTGACCGGGCCCGTCGAGGAGTTGGCCGCCGCCCACAAGGTGCCGGTCCCGGGCACGGTGGTCAGTGCCCTGACGGCCATGTCGTCCGTGCCCCACGGCATGGACACGGGCGTGCGCTGCCAGGTGCCGCCCGTGTACGACAGCAGCATCGGCCGGCGCTTGCGGTATCCGTCGACCATCACGGTCTCCTGGCCGCCCGCCCAGATGGTCCCCGAACCGTCCACGGCCAGGCGGAAGTACTCGATCTCGCTGGGCAGGTTCACCTGCGACCAGGTGGAGCCGTTCCAGCGGACCACGTAATCGGCGCCCGTCACGGTCGCCCAGACGTCGTCGGCTGCGACCGGTAGCACGCTGGTCAGTCCCGGGTCGTCCCGCGTGTAGGGCACCGGCTGCCAGGATTCACCGTCCCAGTGCGCCACGGCAGGGTCCTGGTCGGGCCCTGCCCTGCCCACGGCCCATGCGTCGTCGGCCGTCCGTGCCTGCACGTCCATGACGAAGGACATTCCCGTGCCATGGCTGGGCTGCCAGCCGCCGCCCGTCCGGCGGAAGAGCGGCGTGTCGCCGCTGGACGTCGCCAGCCATGTCCCGCTCGCGCCCGCGAGCACCTGGTACCAGGCGTCGATCGGCGGGTCGACCTTGGTGAAGGCGGTGCCGTCGAAGTGGGCCAGGTACCGCACCCCGGGCTCGACGGCCGTCGCCGACACCCACACGTCGCCGGGCGCCGCCGCGGCGACCGTGGACATCGGGGCGTTCCCGCTCCAGCCGGGCAGCGCGTACTCCCGCCAGCGCGTGCCGTCCCAACGGCGGACCACGGGGTTGCCCTCGCTCTTCCAGGTACACCCCCACGACGCGATCTGCGGGATGCAGACGGCGCCCTGCACGCCGCTCACCCACACGTCGGAGGGCCCGGCGGACGAGATGTCGGTCAGGCCCGCCTTCGGCCAGAGGAAGGGCAGGCCCACGCGGCGCCACTCCCCGGCCGCCGCCGCGGACGGGGGTGCGCTCGCCAGTGCCGTGATCGTCGCCGTGGAGAGGAGCAGGGCCGCACCGGCCATGACACGTTTCATGCGACAACCATGCCAGTGAATGCTGGCGCTGTCCTAGGCCCAATGTGGCCTCCCGGGAGTGCCGCCGGGTTCTCATTCCATATCTCGCCAAACGCGGGTCGCGGACGGTGAAACTTTGCTCTCATAGAGCGATCAATCGATTGCTGAGAGTTATGTCCGGCCAGGGGAGGCCAGATGATGGGGGACTCGGAGGTCACGGGGCGCCAGGGGGGCGAACCCGGACTTTATGCGTCCATAGCGGGATATGAGCGGTTCCAGCTGCTCCGGGGGCGGGTCCGGCGGGCCGCGCTGGTCGTCGGCACGGTGTTCCTGGGGTGGTACTTCCTCTATGTCGGCCTGTCCGCGTTCGCCCGGGACTTCATGGCGCGGACGGTCGTGGGGCACGTCAACGTGGCACTGCTGCTCGGCGTCCTGCAGGTGCTGTCGACGTTCGCGCTGGCCTGGGCGTACGTGGCGTACGCGCGCCGGCGGCTGGACCCGCTGGCCGGTGAGCTGCGGTGATCGAGCACCACGGGGTGGCGCTGACGGTCTTCGTCACGCTCATCGTGCTCACCCTGGGCATCACGGTCTGGGCGCGGGTCAACACCCGGGGCGCCGACGACTTCTACGCGGGCGGACGGACGTTCTCCGGTCCGCAGAACGGGGTCGCGCTGGCGGGCGACTACATGTCGGCGGCGTCGTTCCTCGGCATCGCCGGGATCATCGCGCTGTCCGGATACGACGGGTTCCTGTACTCGATCGGCTTTCTGGTCGCGTGGCTGCTCGCGCTGCTGCTGGTCGAGATGATGCGCAACGCGGGCCGGTTCACGATGGCGGACGTGCTGTCGGTGCGCGTCCGGCGGCAGGCCCCGGTCCGCCGGGCGGCCGTCGTCTCGACCGTGACCGTGTCGGTGTTCTACCTGCTCGCGCAGATGGTGGGGGCGGGCGCGCTGGTGTCGCTGCTGCTCGGCATCCACAGCGGCGAGCGGTTCCTCATGATGTCCGCGGGCACCGCCAGGACGGTGACGATCATCCTGGTCGGCGCGCTCATGATCTTCTACGTGGCGTTCGGCGGGATGAAGGCCACCACCTGGCTGCAGATCATCAAGACGGCCCTGCTGCTCGCCGGTTCGGTCGTGCTGACGGCGCTGGTGCTCGGCCGGTTCGGGTTCGACGTCAGCTCCATGCTCGGCTCCGCCGCCGGGTCGAGCGGGCAGGGCGAGGCGTTCCTGCGGCCGGGCCTGCGGTACGGGCAGGACGTCCCCGGCGACGCGTACCGGACGATCATCAACAAGCTGGACTTCATCAGCCTGGCCGCCGCGCTGGTGCTCGGCACGGTCGGGCTGCCGCACATCGTCAACCGGTTCTTCGCCGTCCCGGACGGCCGCGCCGCCCGCACGTCGGTGTCCTGGGCGATCGGGCTCGTCGGCGCCTTCTACCTGATGACGCTGGCGCTCGGCTTCGGCGCGGCGGCCCTGGTCGGCCGGGACGCGATCGTCGCGCAGGACCCGTCCGGCAACACCGCGGTGCCGCAGCTCGCGCAGGCGGCCGGCGAGCACGTCGGCGGGCACCTCGGCGGCGACCTCATGCTGGCGTTCATCGGCGCGGTGGCGTTCGCGACGATCCTCGCCGTCGTGTCCGGGCTGGTGCTGGCCTCGTCCACGTCGCTGGCGCACGACTACTTCGGCCAGGTGCTGATGCTCGGGCGCCCGCGCGAGTCGCAGGAGGTGACGGTGGCCCGGTTCGCGGCGTTCCTCGTCGGCGCGCTGGCCATCGCCCTCGCGGTCGTGTGCCGGAACCTGAACGTGGCGTTCCTGGTGGCGCTGGCGTTCGCGATGGCCGCCGCGGCCAACCTCCCCGCGATCGTGCTGTCGCTGTTCTGGCGGCGGTTCACCTCGACCGGGGTGGTCGCTGGCATCTACGGCGGGCTGGTCAGCTCCCTCGTGCTGGTGTTCTTCTCGCCGGTCGTGTCCGGGAAGACCGATCCGGTGACGGGCGAGAGCCTGTCGCTGTTCCCGGCCGGCGTCGACTTCCACTTCTTCCCGCTGGAGAACCCCGGCCTCGTCTCGATCCCGGTCGGGTTCGCGTGCGCGGTCGCCGGAACGCTGCTCGGCCGGGAGCAGCCCGACCAGGAGCGCTACGACGACCTGTCGGTGCGGGCCCTGACCGGGGCGGGCTCTCACTGACCCCCCGCTGACGCGGTGACGGTTCCGTGACGCTCCGGTGACGGTCCGGTGCCCCCGCCCGGACGGCGGCGTGCCGGTGCGGGGGCGGGTACCGGGGGGCGGCTAGCATTGCGTGCCAACGCCGGTTACCAGCGGGTATGGGCGGCGGTCGTACCGGGGCGGCCGCGGTACGGCGCGCGGGTCGCGGACGGAAGACGCACACTGTCCCGGACGTGCCCCGATGCGCCGAGTGCCCGGGCGACGGCCGGTTCGCGTGGCAGAATGTCAACCCGTCGTGGAGCGGTGGTCTGCCGGGGAGGGAGGTGCGGCGGCGTGTCCGGAACCGGTCGACGCCGTCCAGCGCGAGTCCGACCGGCGACCCGGCTCGGCGCCCGGACGACCGCGGTCCTCACCGTCCTCACGCTCGGCGCGGCCGTGGCCGTGCCCGCCCAGGCGATCGCGGGACGGGCCGCGAACCCGGGGCCGCGCGGCGCGGCCACCGGGACGCTCGTACACGCGCCGACCGACCAGATCCGCGACCGCGAATGGCACTTGGAGGCGCTGCGCGCCCCGCGGGCGTGGCGGTACTCCAAAGGACGCGGCGTCACGGTCGCGGTCCTCGACACCGGCGTTGACAAGAACCACCCCGACCTCACCGGGCAGGTCATCAACGGACCCGACCTCACCGGAGGGGTGCGCGCCCCCGGCAGCCGCTACTGGGGCCTGCACGGGACGTCGATGGCCAGCATCATCGCCGGGCACGGCCACGGCCCGGGGCTGGCGCAGGGGATGATGGGCGTCGCGCCGCAGAGCACCGTCCTGTCCATCCGCGTCACGCTGGAGAACGACGACCCGCTGCGGCGCGACAACGGGCAGCCGAGCGAGACCGGTGACCGCGACGCCGTCGCCCAGGGCATCCGCTACGCCGTCGACCACGGCGCCGAGATCATCAACATGTCCCTCGGCGGCGGGCGGCAGTTCTACAACGGCACCAAGTCCCAGGAGAACGCGATCAAGTACGCCCTCGGCAAGGGCGTCGTGCTGATCGCGTCCGCGGGCAACGACGGCTCGGGCGCCAACCGCAAGAACTTCCCCGCCGCCTACCCCGGGGTGATCGCCGTCGGTGCGCTCGACCGCAGGCTGCGGCTCTGGCGGGACAGCAACCGGCGCTCCCACGCCTCCGTGTGCGCGCCCGGCGTGGACATCGTCAGCGCCGACGCCAGCAACGGCTACGTCGTCGGGACGGGCACCAGCGCCTCGTCGGCCATGGTCGCCGGTGTCGCCGCCCTCGTCCGGTCCCGGTACCCGAGGCTGACCCCCGACGAGGTCCGGCGGGCGCTGGTCCAGGGGTCGCCCGCCCGGCCGGGGCAGCCGACCGGGTCGACCGCCTGTCCGGGCACGGTCGACGCGCTGCGGACGCTCTACGCCGCGCACGCGATCAACAAGACGTCCAGCGGGCCGGTGCAGACGCCGCCGCCCTCGCCGGCACCCGAGCCGGTGGCGGACAGCCCCGTCGAGGACACCGGCGTCCTGCTCCCGCTCGTGCTGGGCGGTGGCGGAGTGCTGGTCGTCGTCGGGCTCGTGCTCGGCTGGCGCCAGCGGCGCCGCCCGGGGGAAGACGCCGACGAGACGGACGCCGTGCCCGACTACGGGCTGCCGGCCGCCGCGCCGGCGCCGCGCCCGCCCGCTCCCGCCGCGGCGTCGGCCGCGCCGGGATCCTCCGCGGGGGCCGCCGCCGGGGTCGCGCCGGTCAACGCGCCGCTCTGGCAGAGCACCGACGTGTACCAGGGGCCGTCGCCTTCGGCCGCCCCGCCCTCGCCCGACGAGTCCCCGGCATGGGCGGCGTCCGAGGACGGCCTGCAGTTCGGCGACGTGCCTTCGGACGGCACGCCCGGTGGTACCGGGCTGTGGGACGGGTCCTCCGAGGACGGCCCGCAGGTCGGCGACGCACCGCTCGAAAGCTCGTCCGATCCGCACGGGCGGTGGGGTCGCGCGTCTGAGGACGACGCGCCCGGCGAGCCATGGGGCGGAAGCCAGTCGCCGCTGGACACCGCGCCCATGGATCCCTCGTGGGGGACCCCTTCGGCCACGGGAGGCTGGTTCGACCGCGGGGATCCGCCGCAGCCCGAACCGGTACCGCTGGAACCGGCCCCGGCCGAACCGGAGCAGCCGCCCGTCCTGCCGCACAAGCTGCGCCCGTTCGATCCCAGTGAGTTCTCGGCGAACGGCCGGAACGGGCAGGCCGGTCACCTCAACGGGCACACGCCGCCGAACGGCCACGACGCCGGGAACGGCCACGACGCCGGGAACGGGCATGACGCCGGGAACGGGCACGTCGGTATGAACGGGCAGGGCGGTGTGAACGGGACCAACGGCGCGAGCCTCAACGGCTCGGGGACCGATGGGCAGCCCGAGGACGACGTGCCCGGCCTCGACGACGACGAGTGGGAGGCGTTCCGGCGCGGCACCCTCGACGGCCCGGAGGCCCCGCCCGCGCCCGCGGACGGATGGGCGACCGGCGCGCTGCCCGAGTCGCCGCCGGCCGAACCCGGGCACCGGCACGAGCCCGCGGACCGGCCGGACGGCGAGCAGCAGGGGCAGCGTCCGCGGCGCGCCCGCCCCACCGACGACGAGGACTACCGCCCGCCCTGGTGGTGACGGCCCTCCGCTGAACGGCCTGGTGAACCCGGCTGCCCGGCCGGATCGACGCCGTCCGCCCCCGATACTCCGCCGTTCGCCGCGCGGTACTCCGCCGGGCGTAGCACGGGAGTCTCCGGCCGGACGATGTGGGGTGCCGTACCCGTCGCCGAGCATCGACGTATCCGAACACAGGAAGGGTCGATGAACGATGTTGACGACACTGGTGACGCAGCTGGGCCCGGGCGGCTGGCACGACGGCGGGGACGCCCCCGCGTTCTGGCCGGTCTTCCCGATCGCCTTCGGACTGTTCTGGCTGGCCGTGCTGGGCGCGGCGTTCTACCTGATCCGCCGCCGGATGAACAGCGGTGCCGCGGCGGCCGCGGCGGCGGCCGACCCGATGGCCAAGGCGCGGTCGGTGCTCGCCGAGCGGTTCGCCCGGGGGGAGATCGACGAGGACGAGTACATGCGGCGGGCTTCGACGCTCCGCAACGGGGACTGACCGGGGGCCCGCCAAGGCGGTGGGGGAGGGCCGCGCTAGTCGGCGCGGGCCTCCTCGAAGATCTTGTCGATGCCGTCCGAGTAGCGCGGGGCGCGGGCGGCGGCGTCGGTGAAGCGGGTGAGCAGCCGGGCGAACTCGGCCCGCTCGTCCGCGGTCCAACCGGCCATGAGCTCGTCGAGGTAGGCGCGGCGGAACCGGTCGCCGACCTGCTTGACGCGCCGTCCCGCGTCGGTGAGGCCGAGGTTGGCGCGGCGCGCGTCGACGGGGGACGGGCGCCGCGACACCAGCCCGGCGTCGATGGCGTGCCCGACCAGCCGGCTCGCGGTGGACGGGTCGATCTCCAGGCGCTCCGCGACCGCGCCGACCGTGATCTCGCGGGGCGGGTCGGCCGGCCTCGCCTCGGCGGTGAGGGCGGCGACGGCGTTGACCACCATCAGGTTCGAGATCTGCAGGGGGCGCCCGCCGGTCCCGGCGGGCGTCTGCGCGCGGATCCGCTTCATGAGGTCGGGCTTGGCCCAGGACCGGCGGAGCTGGAGCAGGGCCGCGCCGATGGCGGCGAGGACGGGGTCGGAGCCGGGGTCGTCGTGCGGCCCCGGCGCTCCCGGCGCGTGCCCGGACGTGTCGGGCTCGGCCGCGCCCCGTCCGTCCGGCCGCTTCGTGGCGGGGGTCTCCGTCGCCATTCCAGGTCTCCGTTTCCCGTGCCGGTCCGCTGCCTCCCGGATGCCGCGGCCTCCACTGTAACGAATGTAGTTTGCACATGTTCGGGACCGCCGGGACGCGCGGTTCCCAAGGGACACGCGGCGCTGGAGATCCCCTGGTGAAGGGGGATGTGATGCACTGAACCGCCGGCCGCCGTTCCCCGCGAACCGCCGGAACTTGTCGGCGCGGACGCGTAACATGACACCCGCCCGAACCCGGACGACCCGGGATCAGTAACCACAGAGGGGACCTGATGCGAGCGGCGAACGCCCCCGGTGACCCCCGCGGTGACGTCCCCCCACAGGACACCAGCATGGACGATGGCCCAGCCCCCCAGACCGCGACCGATGATGAGGACGGGACGGACGACGCCGCCTTTCCCGCCGACCAGCTCTCCGAGCGCGACCGCCGGATCCTCGCCTTCGAACGGCAGTGGTGGAAGTACGCGGGAGCCAAGGAGCAGGCCATCCGCGAGCGGTTCGACATGTCGGCGACGCGGTACTACCAGCTCCTCAACATCCTGATCGACCGTCCCGAGGCGCTCGAGTGCGATCCGATGCTCGTCAAGCGCCTGCGCCGGATGCGGACGCAGCGGCAGCGCAGCCGCGCGGCCCGCCGTCTCGGCATCCGCCCCTGACCCCGCGGACCCGCTGCGGCGCCCGACTCGCGCCGGGCGGGTTCTGGCGACGCCCCCGGTGAGAAGGTTCACTGGTCGGGTGAACTCTCCCCGTTCTGTGACGGCCGCCGGCGCCGACGGCCTCGACGCGATCCGCAAGTCCCCATCGGAGGCCGTGCTCGGCTTCGACTTCGACGGCACCCTCGCGCCGATCGTCGACGATCCGGCGTCGGCGCGGGCGCATCCGGGCGCGGCCCCGGCGCTGGCCCGGCTGGCCCCGCGCGTGGGCGCCCTGGTGATCGTCACCGGGCGGCCCGCGGCGGTCGCGGTCGAGTACGGCGGTTTCGAGGGCATCGACGGCCTGGTCGTGCTGGGGCAGTACGGGCTGGAGCGCTGGGAGTCGGGCGTCCTGACCGTGCCCGAGCCGCCGCCCGGCGTGGCGGAGGCCCGCGCCAAGCTGCCCGGCGTGCTGGAGGCGGCGGGTGCGCCCCCGGAGACGTTCATCGAGGACAAGGGGCAGGCGCTGGCCGTGCACACGCGGCGGTGCGCCGAGCCGGAGGTCGCGCTTGAGCGCCTGCGCAGCATCCTTGCCGCGCTCGCCGAACGCACCGGGCTGACGGTGGAGCCCGGCCGCTTCGTGCTGGAGCTGCGTCCGCACGGGATGGACAAGGGCATGGCGCTGCGTTCGTTCATCGCCGACCGCGGCACCCGCCCGTCGGCCGTGCTCTTCGCGGGGGACGACCTCGGTGACCTGGCCGCGTTCGACGCGGTCGAGTCCCTGCGCGCGGAGGGGGTCCCCGGGGTGCTCGTGTGCAGCGGGTCCGCGGAGGTCACCGCACTGGCCGAGCGGGCGGACCTGGTGGTGGACGGCCCCGCCGGAGTCGTCGGGTTCCTCGGCACGCTGCTCGATCAGGCCCCCTGAAACGGCCGCCGAACCGCGGCTGGTCGGTCCAAATCACCCTCCTTGCCCGATTTCTTGTCCCGAAGTGACAAGAATCCTGTTCGGGGTTGTCGCAACGTGCGCGACTCGCGTGGCATGTCCAGTTCACTGGTTCCGGTGGGGCAAAATGTGGCGACTTGCGGTATGTGTGCGGTTCTTCGGGATCGATCGCACGATGATGAGGGGAGGCGGCAATGGACTCCGAACGTGGTCTTCCGCGGCGTCCGGGCGAGTTCAGGTACACGCCTCCCGGGGGAGCCCCGTCGCCCCGGGCGACCCCGGCGCAGGGCCTGCCGTCCCGTCCTCCTTCCCCTCCGCCGGGCGGCGGGACGCCGCCCTCGGGTGCCCCGATCCCGCCGGACGCCCCGGTGCGTCCGATCGTCCAGCGGGGGCCGGTCGACCCGTACGAGATCCCGTTGGATCCCCCCAGGGCGTCCCCGGAGCCGCAGAATCCTCCGCGTGCCTGGGGCCGTCCGCCCGAGTCGTCGCCGCGGCCCGGGGCCGGATGGCCCGAGTCCGGCAGCCGCAGTTCGATGCCCGAGGCGGAGCCGTGGGGGCCCTGGTCCGCCGTGCCCGAGGCGCAGGACGCGTATCCCGAGCACAGCGGCCCGTACGGAACCGAGCAGACAGCCCGGGATTCCGGCGGCGTCGAGGTGCGGCTCGGCCCGCGGGCACGTGAGCGGGAGCGGGCGCGCAGGGAGCGCGAGGCGCGCCGGGCGAGGCGGCGGTCGGGCGCCCGCGGCCTGCCGGTCGCGGCCGGTGTCCTGGTCCTGGCCGGGCTGGTCGCGATCGGGCTCGTGCTGACGCCCGGTTCGGGCGGCGACGGCGGATCGCAGGCCGGCGGCTCCGGGGCCAGGCCGGCGGACGTCGAGCCGCCCCCGGCCGGGAAGCCCCTGGACGTCGGCACGGCCGACGGATTCAGGTACCGGGTCGCCGCGGTGAGCAACGGCCTGAACGAGGACGCGGTGACCGCGTCCCAGACCGCGCTGCCGTCCGGCACGTCGTTCCCCTACATCGACTACCTCCTCACCAACACGACCGACGACGAGGCGCTGCTCCTCTACCCCGGCGACCTCGTCGTCAAGCGCGAACTCGTCGCGCCGGACGCCCGGGAGCGGTGCGAGCCGCAGGGCGGTGCCCCCGACGACATGTGCATCGTGCCGGCCGGGAACGAGGTCGTGCGGCGCCTGATCGGCGGGGAACTGGTCGACGGGGACGGTGGCGACAAGTACATGCCACCCGGCTCGACGTACCTGGTGCGGATCACGGCCGAGGTTCCGGTGGACGATGACCTCACCTCATCGGACGTCGCCCTGTACGTGGCGGAGCAGATCTTCGTGGGCACGGAGCCCGCCAAGCACGTTCCCTTCCCATAACCGGCACTGACCGATATAGGACGCTACGCGGCCCGCCTGCGGGCCGCGTCCGGCGTTCCCTCACCGGCGCCTGATCGTTGAATCTGACAAGCGCCGGTGACAACTCTCTGGTGTTGATCTTGCTGGTTGTCGTGCGGGTGACAAGAGCGGTATACGAACTTGTCGGATCTCGCGAGACTCTGGGGGCGCCTGTGGACTATTAGTCCAATTGCGCCAAAATATGATGAAGTGCGGTAAGTGTGGTTCTCGGGGGAGCCGCGCGCGACTTGGGGAGGCTTGACGGTGAACACGGAACCGGTACTCCCGCGCCGTCCCGGCGAGGTCGGGAACACGCCCGCCCACGGGATCCCGGCGGCCAAGGCCACGCCGGTCGAGGGGACGCCGATCCATCCGCCACCGTCCCTGCGGCCGGGCGCGCGGCCGGGCCCCGGCGCGCGGACCGCACCGGGTGCGCCGATTCCGCCGGGCGCCCCGGCGAACCCCATCGTGCACGCGGCTCCCGGCAGCGCTGAGCCGCCGCGGGTCTGGGGCCGCCCGCCCGCGTCACCCCCGCCCGCATCGCCGCCGCGCGTCCAGGTTCCGGCCTCGGAGGCGCGGCCCGAGACGGAACCGCGCGGCGCCGCGGCCTGGGCCGGTACGTCCGAGGCGCAGGACGCCTACCTGGAGCCGGAGGACGAGGTTCCGTCCACGCCCGGGCCGATGGGCGTCCGGGAGACCAGTGGAGTGCAGGTCCGGCTGGGGCCGCGGGAACGGGAGCTCGAGCGCCGGGCGCGGCAGCGGGCCGCCGGGCGCCGCAGCGGCCTCGTGGCGGCGGGCGTGCTCGTCCTGGCCGGCCTGGTCACGGCCGGGGTCGTCCTGACCGGCGGCTCCGGGGACGGCGACACGGGCACGGTCGCGAGCGACGCGGGACCGGCCGGCGCCGACCTCCCGCCGGCGGGCAAGCCCATCGAGGTCGGCACCGCCGACGGCGCGAAGTACCGGCTCGCCACGGTGGACAGCGGGGTGAACGAAGGCGCCGTGACCACGTTCCATTCCACGCCGCCGTCCGGGACGTCGTTCCCCTACATCGAGTACCTGCTCACCAACCCGACGAAGGACAACGTCCTCCTCGACTTCCCGGGCGACGTGTTCGTCAAGCGCGAACTCGTCACGCCCGAGGCGCGGGGACGCTGCATGCCGCAGGCGGGCGTCCCCGAGGACATGTGCACGCCGCCGACCAAGAGCGAGGTCGTGCGGCGGCTGGTCGGCGGCGGGCTGGCGTCCGGCGAGGGCGGTGACAAGTACATGCCGCCCGGCTCGACGTACCTGGTGCGCGCGACGGTGGACGTCCCCGTCGACAGCGACATCGGACGCGCCGACATGGGGCTGTACGTGTGGAAGCAGCTCTACATGGCCGACCAGCTCGCCAAACCGGCGCCCTTCCCCAGTTGATCTCCCGCGACCCGGGGTCGGCGCCTTCGCGGGAGCCGGTTCACTCGGCCTCGGGGTCGTCGGCGAGGATTCCGTAGAGGCGGCGGCGGGCGTCGTTGACGACGTCCAGCGCGCGGGCCTTCTGCGTCTCGCTGCCGACCGCCATGACCTGCTGGAGCGCGCCCATCAGCTGGCCGATCGCCTCACGGCCGCGCATGACGTTCTCGCCCGCCTCCGCGGTGACCTCGTCCCAGGGGGCGGTGGCCTGCGCCGACGCGACCTCGCGGCCCGTGTCGGTGAGGGAGAACAGCCGCTTGCCGCCCTGCTCCTGGCTGCTGACCAGCCCCTCGTCCTCCAGCATCTGGAGGGTCGGGTAGACCGAGCCGGGGCTCGGCCGCCAGACGCCGCCGGTCCGGCCGTCCAGCTCCTGGATCATCTCGTAGCCGTGCATGGCCCGCTCGGCGAGCAGGGCGAGCAGCGCCGCCCGGACGTTGCCGCGCCGGGTCCGGCGGCCGCGGGCACCGCGTCCGCGGTGTCCTCCGGGACCGAACATCGGGCCGCCTGGACCCCACGGGCCGAACTGGTCCCCGCGGCGCCGACGCTCCCGGGGCCCGCGGGGGCCTCCGTGGTGTCGCATCGTGGTGTCGCGCATCGCGGGCTCCTCAGAACGGTGATCAATTGCGATGCGTCAACGATATATCGCTCAGCCGGGGCGGTGCGGGTCAGGGGCCGGTGACCTTGAGGTTGTCCAGGATGTCCGTGGTGGCGTTGCGGTTGTCGGTCTCCTTGACCCGGATCCACAGCCCGAACTTGCCGCCCTTGTCGGTCAGCCCCACCTCGGTGACGGACGGCGTACCGCTCTTGCAGCCGGTGAAGCGCGTGATCGTCCCGCTGAGGGCCTTGTCGGGGGTCGTGTAGTTCTCCGGCTCGGCCTTGGTGCACTGCGGGTGGACGGCCGCGGACGGCGGGGGCAGCTGCCCGGCGCGCACGTCCGTCGTCACGCCGATGAAAACGCCGGGGCCCTGGCCGTCGCCCAGGAATGCGGCCTTGTCCGGCGTCGCGCGCAGCACCGGACGCGGCTGGGCGTCCTCGAGCCGGACGGTGTTCGGCTCCCACGTCTGCTCGGGCTGCCTGGGCCACGCCTTCGGCACCGCGGTCTTGATCTTGCCCGCGTCGTCGGACACCGCCGCGAAGTCCTCGGGGAGCTCGGGGCCGCCGTCCTTCTTCTCGCCCTCGTCGCCCGAGAACAGCATGCCGAGGACCAGGCCGCCGATGAGCGCGACCACGAGCACGGCGACCGTGATGAGCAGCGGCGTCACGAACCTCTTCTTCGCGGCACCGCCGCCGCCCGGCTGCCCCGGGCCGCCGCCGCGGAGCCTGCTCAGCAGGCCGCCCTGCTTGCCGCCCGGCCCTTGGCCCTGCCCCTGGACCGGTCCCGGGGGGGCCTGGAAACCGGTCGGAGGCGGCTGCCCCGGCTGGCCCGGCTGGCCCGGTCCTGCCTGGCCGTAGGGCGGCGGGCCGCCGGGGCCCGGACCCATCGGCTGCCCGCCCATCGGCGGCTGCGGCGGGCCGCCCGGCGGGCCGCCGCCGTTCTGCGGCGCCCCGGCCGGGAAGACGGCGGTCCTGTTGTCGCCGCCGCCCTCGCCGCCCGGAGGCTGCGGCGCGCCCGGCACCTGCGACTGGAGCGCGACCGTGCGGTCCTTGTCGTTGTCGGGGGAGGTCGGGTTCTCCGCCTGCCCGAACGGGGCGCCCCGGCCGCTCGGGTCGTCCACGATCGTCTGCCCGCCGCCGCCCGCCGGCCCCTGCGGCCGCGGCGGGACGGCCATCTCCGACGTGCCGATGTCGTCCTCCGCCGGCTGGTCGAGCCGCGTCCGCATCTCCCGCGGCCCGCCGCCCGGCGCCTGCCCCTGGACGGGCGTCACCGCCGGGCCGGGGGCCTGGGCGCCCGCCGGGGGACGGGCCTGGGTGCCGTCCCGGTAGAAGTCCTGGACGGTCGCGTCCGCGTTGATCTGCGGGACGGGCGGCGCGGGCGGCGCGGGCGGCGCGAACGACGGCGCGGGCGCGCCCGGCAGCGACGTGGGCCGGAGCGTGGACAGCGCCTCGGCGAACGCCTCGGCGGTCGGCCACCGCTTCTCCCGCTCGACCTCCAGGGCCCGCAGGATCACCTGGTCGAACGCGGGGGACAGCCCCTCGCGCAGCTCGCTCGGCGGCGACTTCACCGGCGCCGGGCCGGGCGCCCGCCCGGTGAGCATGTGGTACGTCAGGGCGCCGAGCCCGTACACGTCGGCGCGGACGTCCAGCCCGCCGCCGAACCGCGCCTGCTCCGGCGACATGTATCCGGGCGTGCCGACCGGCAGCGTGAACGCGCCGGACGCGTGCGCGAGGGCCTTCGCCAGCCCGAGATCGGCGATCAGCACCCGCTCGCCGCCGTCCGGGGCGGACTGGAACAGCACGTTGGTCGGCTTGAGGTCGCGGTGGATCACGCCCAGCGTGTTGATCACCTCGACCCCGTGCGCGATCTCCTCGGCGAGCGCGACCGCCTCATTGACCGGAAGTGGCCGTTCGCGCATGCGGTCCGCGAGCGTTCCGCGGTCCGCGTACGACATCACGAAGTAGGGACGCCCGTCCGGGAGCTCCCCGATGTCGTGCACGCGGACCAGCCGCGCGGAGTCGGCGCGGCGCAGGATCCGGGCCTCCTCCAGGAAGCGGTTGCGCACGTCCAGATCGTCGATCAGGCTGCCGGACAGGACCTTTATCGCTACCTGGGAGTCGAGGGCCTCGTCTTGCCCCAGCCACACAGAGGCGAACGCCCCCGAACCCAGGACGCGATCGATCCGGTAACGGCCAACTGACGGTGGGAAAGACACACCCGTATCATCCCAACAACGGGGTGAGTGTGCGAACGAGCATTGAGGCGGCATGGCATTCGACGAGAGGACCGAGGAGCTGGCGGTCAAGGCCGCTCAGGGCGATCAGAGCGCCCTCAACGAGCTTCTCCGCAAGATCGAGCCGGACGTACTCCGGCACAGCTCTCGCTTCCTGCCGTGCCGGCAGGACGCCGAGGAGGCCTGCCAGGACGCCCTGCTGCAGGTGGCGAGGAACATCCACCGCTTCGAGGGCCGGTCGAGGTTCAGCACCTGGCTGCACGTCGTCGTCGCCAACTCCGCCCGCTCCACCTACCGGTCGCTGAAGCGGCGCTCGGTCGAGCAGGCCGGCGAGCTTCCGCAGCAGCGCCCGGACCCGCGCCGGACCAGCGTCATCGCGGGTTCCCGGGTCGACATCCTGGACGCCATGGAGGACCTGGAGGCCCGCAAGCCCGACCTCATCCAGGCCCTCGTCCTGCGGGACGTCTCCCAGCTCGAGTACGCGGAGATCGCCGAGCAGCTCAACCTGCCGCTCGGCACGGTGAAGTCCCGCATCCACGAGGCGCGGAAGCAGTTCCGCCAGACCCTTGGCGACTCGTACACCTGACGGGCACGCCGACCGTCAAGCGTCGGCAATCACCGCGTAACGGCCTGTCGATGAGGCGTGTACGATGCGTGACGTCTGGGACACCATTCCTGCATGTCATCAGGCCCGGACCCCCGCCATCACCGTCCGATCTTCGTCCTCGGGTGTCCCCGCTCGGGGACGACGCTGCTCCAGCTGATGCTGCACTCGCACGCCCGCATCGCGATCCCGGCGGAGACGAAGTTCCTCCTCCCCGCCTATGCGCGGCGGTGCGAGTTCGGTGACCTCGAAGACAGGGAGAACAGGCGCGCGCTGGCGGAGTGGATCACGACCGACCGGTCCACGAAGTTCCACGCGCTCGGCCTGGACGCCGGCGAGGTCGTCGAGGAGGTCGCCGCCGGGCCGCCCACGATCGGCTCGGCGATCGGCATCGTGTTCCGCGCCTACGCCCGCCGGCACGGCAAGCCGCGCTGGGGCGACAAGCGCCCGAGCTACTTCAGGCACGTCGGCACGCTGCTGCGGATGTTCCCGGACGCGCAGTTCGTCCATCTCGTCCGGGACGGCCGCGACTGCGTCGCCTCGCTGCTGGAGATGCCCTGGTTCGACAAGGACGTCCACCACGCCGTCTCCGCGTGGCGGGAGGCGATCGACCGCGGGCGCCGGCTGGCCGAGCGGCTCGGCCCCGACTCCTACTACGAGCTGCAGTACGAGCGGCTCGTCGCCGACCCCGTCGACGAGCTGACCCGGCTCTGCGCGTTCCTCGGCGAGGACTTCGACCCCGCGATGACGCGTCCGGAGGGCCTGGCGAAGCGGACCGTCTCCCCGCGGAAGAAGTGGCACGGCCGGACGCACGACGCCGTCACGACGAGCCGCATCGGGTCGTGGGCGGAGCGCCTCGACCCCTGGCAGATCAGCCTGGCGGAGGCCGCGTTCGGCGAGCGGCTCGCCGAGTACGGCTACGAGCCGAGCGGGCTGCCGCGGCCGCCCGCGTCCCAGCTCGCCCGGTTCACCAGGACCAGCGCTCACCGCCGTCTCGCGCAGCGCAAGGCGGCGCTGCGCGAACGCTGGAACCAGCACCACGAGCCGAACCCCGTCCGGTGCCTCCTGGCGCCCGAGACCGCCTCACCGGCGGACCGGACGGAGTCGGCGGACTCAGTCCAGGGCGGCTAGCTGGTCGGCGAACCAGCGCTGCGGGGGAAGGGCCGTCGCGGCGGCGGTGAGCCGCGCGCAGCGTTCCGCGCGCTGGGCCGGGGGCATCAGCAGGGCCTTGTGCAGGCTCTCGGCGGTCTGCGACACGTCGTACGGGTTGACCATCAGCGCGTCCTCGGACAGCTCCGCCGCCGCGCCCGCCTCCCGCGACAGAACCAGCGCGCAGCCCCGCTCCGACAGGACGGGCCCCTCCTTCGCGACGAGGTTCATCCCGTCCCGGATCGGGTTCACGAGGAGGACGTCGGCCAGGCCGTAGGCGGCGAGCGACCGCGGATAGTCGTCGTTGACCTGCAAAATCAGCGGATCCCAGTCGGCGGTTCCGAACTCCTCGGTGATCTGCCGCGCGGTCCGCTGGACGGCTTCCGTGTACTCCCGGTACTCGGGCAGGTCGTAGCGGGACGGGTACGCGAACGCCAGGTGGACCACGCGTCCGCGCCACTCGGGATGGTTGGCGAGCAGCTCCCGGTAGGCGGCGAGCCCGCGCACGATGTTCTTGGACAGTTCCGTCCGGTCGATCCGGACGATGAGCTGACGGTCACCCACTTGTTCGCGCAGCGCGCGCGCCCGCTCCACGACGTCGGGCTCTGCGGCGCGTTGGCGCAACGCGTCCGCGTCGATGCCGAGACCATGCACGCCTACCTGCGTGACGTGCCCGTCACACGTGACGGTACGGGCGGCGCGGTCGACGCGTGCGCCGGGCAGCATCTCGCAGCAGTCGAGGAACGCGGAGGCCCACCGCTCGGTGAGGAATCCCGCGTGGTCGGCGCCGAGGATCCCCAGGAGGATCCGCGTTCCGATGTCGTCAGGGAGCAGCGCGTAATACTCCGGCGGAGCCCAGGGCGTGTGCGAGAAATGGACGATCCGCAGATCGGGACGCCGTTCGCGGAGCATCCGCGGTGCCAGCGACAGGTGGTAGTCCTGGATCGCGGCCTTCGCGCCGGGCGCGGCGTCTCGCGCCAGGGCATCGGCGAACGCCGCGTTGTACGCCTCGTAGGACTGCCAGTCACGGCGTGCGCGCGCGTCGAAATGCGGGCTGTGCGGGGTGTCGTACAGAAGGTGGTGGACGAACCACAACGTCGAATTGGCGACGGCGTTGTACGCGCGGTGGAACGTCGCCTCGGGAATGTCGAGCATCCGCACCGCCGCGCCACCGGTCTCGTGGCCCGCGAGGTCGATGCGTCCGTCCGGGGACCGGCGCGCGGCCGTCCGGTCGGCCTCGTTCAGGCTCGCGCACACCCACAGCACGTCCGGGCCCTCGGCCGATGGCTCACGCGCGGCTCCCGCGACGCCGGCGAGGCCCGAGACCAGCCCGCCGCCCCCGCGCCGCATGGTGAGCGCACCGTCCTCCGACAACGAGAACGACACCGGACCGCGGTTCGATGCCACCAGCACTTGGCTCATACCGGAAGGGTCTCAGTTGGGGCCGGGGAGCTTCAAAGTGACCCGCGTGGTTCACACCACAGTCGAAAACTGCTCTGAATAGTGCAAAGCGGTGCGGGTACCCGGCGGAAATGAGCAATGCCGAGACGAGGAAGACGGTGCTCGTCGCCGGCTTCGCCAACCTCATCCTCGCGCTGGCCAAGCTCGTCGCCGGCGCCCTGGCAGGGTCCAGCGCGATGCTCGCGGAAGGCGCCCACTCGATCGGGGACACCCTCAACCAGGGCTTTCTCCTCGCCTCCCTGCGGCGCAGCGAACGCCCCCCGGACCGCCGCCACCCGTTCGGGTACGGGAACGAGCGCTATGTCTGGTCGCTGCTCGCCGCGTTCGGGATCTTCGTCGCCGGGGCCGGGTTCTCGATCTCCTACGGCATTCTGACCATGCTCGGCCACGGCGGCAGCGGGACGAGCGTCTGGGTGGCCTACGCCGTCCTCGCCCTCGCCGCCGTCCTGGAGGGGACGTCCTGGCTGCGCGCCGTGTACCAGGCCCGCATGGAGACCCGCCGGAACCGCCGCGGCCTCCTCGAACACGTCCGCCGGTCGCCCGACGTGACCTTCAAGGCGGCGCTGTTCGAGGACAGCGCCGCGATGATCGGCCTCCTCTTCGCCGCCGGCGGGCTGATCCTCCGCGAGATCACCGGATCGGACTTCTGGGACGGCCTCGGCTCCGTCCTCATCGGCGTGCTGCTCGCCGGGCTCGCGTTCGCCATCGGGCGGGAGAGCACCGTGCTGCTGATCGGGCGCGCCGCCGACCCCGCCGCGCAGCGCGAGATCCGCGCCGAGATCCTCGGGTCCCACGGCGTGACCGGCCTGGCGGAGCTGCTGACGATGCACTTCGGCCCCGAGCAGCTCCTCGTCGCCGCCAAGGTCAACTTCTCCGACGACATCAGCGCCGACGAGGCCGAGGACGTCGCCGGCGAGATCGACCGGCGGCTCAGGGAGCGGCTCCCGGTCGTCCGCCACGTCTTCCTCGACCCCACCCAGCGCACCGCCCGGCCGGAGGAGACGAGCGTGATCAAGGACGCCTCCGGGTAACGTCTCAATCGGTGGACTCACCTGTCTGGCATCCGGTCGAGTCATGTAAAGTCACGCATACGAGCCCAAAGGGCGCTCGGACTAACAACCGAATATTGCTTATCCAGAGGGGTGCAGGGAGCACAGTGGCCGACGGGCCGGTCTTCCAGCCCAGCCCCTCGCACAACTGAATATTGCTCATCCAGAGGGGTGCAGGGAGCACAGTGGCCGACGGGCCGGTCTTCCAGCCCAGCCCCTCGCACAACTGAATATTGCTCATCCAGAGGGGTGGAGGGACCGGCCCTGCGAAGCCCCGGCAACCACTCGGCTGAAGCGCGCTCGCGATCCTGCGGGGCCGGCCGGGAGATGGTGCCAACTCCGGCCTGCGACCAAGGTGGCGCAGGGAAGATGGGGAGAAAGGCCTCGCTTCATGGCACTTACGCCTGCCACTGACCTCGGACCCGCTACCGGTCTCGTCTGCCGCGAATGCGGCAACACCCGCGACCTCGGGCCCTTCTACGCCTGCGAAGAGTGTTTCGGCCCCCTGGAGATCGCCTACGACTTCGGGGGAGTCACCCGCGCGGACATCGAGTCCGGCCCCCGCAACATCTGGCGCTACCGGGGACTGCTGCCCGTCCCGTCCACGGTGGCGGACACCCCCAACACCGAGCCCGGCCTGACGCGCCTCGTCCGCGCCGACAACCTCGCCGAGAGCCTCGGCCTGCAGAGCCTCTGGGTGAAGGACGACAGCGGCAACCCCACCCACTCGTTCAAGGACCGCGTCGTCGCCGTCGCGCTCGCCGCCGCCCGGGAGCTGGGCTTCAAGGTGCTGGCCTGCCCCTCCACCGGGAACCTGGCGAACGCCGTCGCCGCCGCGGCGGCCCGCGCCGGGATCCGCAGCGCCGTGTTCGTCCCGTCCGACCTGGAATCCCAAAAGATCATTACCACCGCCGTCTACGGCGGGACGTTCGTCACGGTCGACGGCAACTACGACGACGTCAACCGGCTCGCGTCCGAGATCGCCGGGGAGCAGGACGACTGGGCGTTCGTGAACGTTAACGTCCGGCCCTACTACGCCGAGGGCTCCAAGACCCTCGGCTACGAGATCGCCGAGCAGCTCGGCTGGCGGCTGCCGGACCAGATAGTCGTACCCGTCGCGTCCGGCTCCCAGCTCACGAAGATCGACAAGGCTTTCCAAGAGTTGATCAAGCTCGGTCTGGTCGAGGACAAGCCGTACCGGGTCTTCGGCGCCCAGGCCGCCGGCTGCGATCCCGTCGCCGCCGCGTTCAAGGCCGGGCACGACGTCGTCCGCCCGGTGAAGCCCGCCACGATCGCCAAGTCCCTGGCGATCGGCAATCCCGCCGACGGCCCGTACGTGCTGGACGCCGTCCGCCGCACGAACGGCGCCGTCGAGGACGTCACCGACGAGGAGGTCGTCGAGGGCATCCGCCTGCTGGCCCGCACCGAGGGCATCTTCGGCGAGACGGCGGGGGGCGTCACCGTCGCGACCCTCCGCAAGCTCATCGGCAGCGGCGCCCTGGACCCGTCCGCGGAAACCGTGATCATCAACTCCGGGGACGGGCTGAAGACCCTGGACGCGGTCGCCCCCGTCGTCGCCCCGTCCGCGAACATCGCCCCGTCCCTGGAAGCCTTCCGCGCCGCCGGCCTGGCCTGAGAGGAGCACCATGAGCACCGTGTCCGTCCGTATCCCGACCATCCTGCGGACCTACACCGGCGGCGAGGCCGAGGTGAAGGCCGAAGGCGCCACGCTGCGCGCCGTCGTCGCCGACCTGGAGTCCAGCTACTCCGGCATCTCCGCCCGCATCCTGGACGACGCCGGCAAGATCCGCCGCTTCGTGAACGTCTACGTCGGCGACGAGGACGTCCGCTTCAGCGAGGGCCTGGACACCCCCACCCCCGAGGGCGCCCAGATCTCGATCATCCCGGCCGTGGCCGGCGGCTGAGAAGGCTTGGCGAGGCCCTGGCGCACACCGTGCGCCAGGGCCTTTTCTCATGTGCGGACGCCCCCGCGCGCGGTCGTTTCGTGCTCGCCACCCCCGGAGCAATCGGGCATTCATGACATAAACACGAAGACGCAGGAATCATCCAAGGTCGGGAAATAATTGTCCGTCGCCTGTGGTGGGGACTCGAATCCCTTACGCGAATCTGTGATTTACTGCCTTCAGTTTGGAGGGGCCTGTCAACGCGCTTTAGTTTGTTGTCAGTTCTTTCCTGGAAGAGTGATGCGTGGGCGCTCAGAAGGGCGCGCAGAGTTCACACAGGAAGGAACGGCATGAAGCGCATTGCGCGTGCTGTGACGATTACCGGGATCACGATGGGGGCGGCCGTCCTCGCGGCTCCTTCCGCGATGGCCGACATCCACATTTACGCCGTGGACAAGGCGAACATCGGGCACAACGGTCCTACCTATGTCGGCGAAAGCGGACCGGGCAACCTGAACTTCAGCAGTGTCACGGGGTCGCCCAAGGCCTCTCCGAAGGTCGGGAACGAGTCGGTCAAGGTCGACGACATCAACACCAACCTCAAGGGCGGCAAGGGCAACACCGTCATCAACGAGGTCGAGGGGGCCGAGCAGGACGAGGGCGAGGGCGCCGAGCAGGCCGCTGCCGAGCAGGCCGAGGGCGCCGAGCAGGCGTCCGCCAGCACGCTGGAGGCTCAGGAGGCTGCTCCGCAGCAGGAGGCCGCCCAGGCGGAGGCCGCGCAGCAGGAGGCTGCTCCGCAGGAGGAGGCCGCCCAGGCGGAGGCTGCGCAGCAGGAGGCCGCCCCGCAGGAGGCCGCTGCTCAGCAGGAGGCTGCTCCGCAGGAGGAGGCCGCCCAGGCGGAGGCCGCGCAGCAGGAGGCCGCCCCGCAGGAGGAGGCCGCCCAGCAGGAGGCCGCTCCCCAGGAGGCTGCCGCTCAGCAGGAAGCTGCTCCGCAGGAGGAGGCCGCCCAGCAGGAGGCCGCGCAGCAGGAGGCCGCCCCGCAGGAGGAGGCCGAGGAGCAGGGCGCCGAGCGCACCGCGAACGGCCACGGCGGCAAGAAGGGCCACGGCAAGGTCAAGTTCGGCCAGTGGATCAAGAAGTCGAACGTCGGCCACAACGGCCCCACCCTCGTCGGCGAGTCCGGCCCGGGCAACCTGAACTTCAGCAGCGTGACGGGCTCGCCCTACGCCTCGCCGAAGGTCGGGAACGAGTCGGTGAAGGTCGACGACATCAACACCAACCTCAAGGGCGGCAAGGGCAACACCGTCATCAACGAGGTCGAGGGCTCTGAGCAGGACGAGATCGCGGGCGCCGCGGCCGCTCAGCAGGGTGCCAAGTAGCAGCTCGCTGAGCACAAGCAAGTCCGGCTTCACAAGGGCGGTACCAAAGCCCTAGGACAAGCCCATCGGCCGCTTCAGACGAACGCAAGTCTGAAGCGGCCGATGCCTGCCCACCCCCCGAAACAAGCCGCGCCCCTTAGCCGAATTTTCGCAATGGCGCCCCGCCTACTGCACCCCATGCTCGCGGTTGATGCGCTCCATAATGTCTGCGATGTCATCCCCGGTGGCTTCGGTGTATTTCTCGACCACCTGCATGGGAATGCGCCCCCTGGTGTTCATCTTGATACCCTGTTCAGCCGCCCAGGTGCGCAGCCTTCTCTTATATTCGTAGCTCGCGATGCGGTGCGCATAGGAGAGGTCGGTCTCCCACTCATCTTTCTCGTAGACACCGGAAATGTTAATCACTCCTCCAGGAGCGCGCACCGTGCCGTGGGCCGCGCCAGAGACGAGGCAAAACCTCGTCCATCATCCCGGCCGCTCCCGGCCTCGCGATGGAGCAGCCCCCACGCCGTAAGACAGCCCCGCTCCAAGCTCCAACGACCGAGGCGCAGCCCACCCCCGTGCGAAGAACGATCGTCCAGAACGTCCCACGCAGACACGCCCGAGACCTCCCCAAACACCCCTCCGACGCAGGTGAGAACGGCTGCCGGCAGCTAGCTGAACCTTCCCCCGCCAGGGTGCGCGGCGCTTGCACTCGGCAGGGTGGAGTGACCAAGAAGACGACTAGCCATCCCCTGACCTGCGAACGGACGGCCCTACCCGGCACAACCGGGCCGTCCGTTCCGCGATTGCTCCGTACTGTCAGCTTGGCGTGATCGTCCGCTCTAGGGGGCACGCAACGGGCACGCCGAACATGCTTGAAACCGAAGTGTCCCCGCCGCCGTCTAAACTCCAAGTCGGGCTACTAGAGGACCATCTTTGGCGCCAAAGCGTGCACGTCGAGAGCAAGCGGTCGCGAGTCTTCGCGCTACCGCGCTCGTCGTCGTGTCCGGAGCTGCTGGTTACGTGGAGGGAACCGAGCAGCGCATCGGGATGCTCGCGCTTCTCGGTCTGATCGGCTACTTCACTGCCGCCCCGCCTCAAAAAAAACGCGGCCGAGGCCCTAAGTCAGGTCACACTCAAAAAAAATCTTGGGTGCTAAGTACCTGTACATTCGCTTAATCGAGCCTCGTCCGCTTGCCTGAGCTTCCCGTCTGCCGTCGTCCCGCGCCCCGCGCTGCCGGGCCAGGACCAGGGGGCCAAGGTGGAGCGCCCCACTGGACGAACGACCTTGGCCCCCTGGTCCTGGTCTGGCAGATCTCCGATCGGGTCGACGGCAGACGGGAAGCTCCTCCCTCCCTGACCCCTCGGCGACCGTAACGGACACGCCCCGTGCTTCCCGGAGTCGGAGTGCCCCCGCCGGAGGCAAAGAGGACCTTGGCTACGTGAGACCGGATGATGGGCGGTGGCGCGACCCGGTGACCGCCGGCACCTGGCGGACGGGGCGGCAGTAGCAGGATGCGCGGCCCGGCGCGGCCGTCCGGTGACCGGCGCCCACGCCGCACGCTCCGGGCGGCCAGGCGCGGGGCCGCGCAGCGGCCTGAGCGCCGCCGCCCCTTGATCCAAAACAGCCCAATTCGGCAGGTGACCACAGTTTGCCAGAGGGCTCGTGTGCGTCACGGCGGCAGCCATCCTGTCGATACTGTCAGCCCCAGGTCGTAGGTTGCTCACCATGCGAAGGAGACGGCGATGTCTGGGAGTCAAAGCCCCTACCGCGAGATCACCAACCGCACTGTGCTGCTCGCTGCTGTGGTGGTTGCTGTTCTGGGAGGCGCGTTGTTGTTTCTAGGAGGGAATGAAAGTCTCTGGCATGGACACAAGGGGCTTCAGGCCGGAGTAAATGGAATTGGGGGAGCTCTCTTCGGTGCCGTAGCACTTGGATTTCTTTGGGAGCTGGTGGGAAAGCGGGCCCTAGCGGACGAGATGTATGAAAGGTTTGGTACGAGTTCTGATGTGAAGACAGCGGGTCTCGTTGGAATTGGATCTAGCTATGTCTCGGATCCGGATTGGGAATCGTATTTTTCGGGCGTTACCCGTCTGGATATCGTCGTCGCATACGCCCACACTTGGCGAAACCAGCATTTGGCTCAATTGCGTGAAGTGGCCAGCAGGGCGGATGCGCGGATTCGTGTGTATCTCCCAGACCCTGAAGATACAGACGGGATAGCGGTCCTCGCGTATAGGTTTGGCTACGACGTAGATCGACTTAAGCGCAACATTGAGGAGGCGCGCCACGAATTTATGGGGCTTGCGGTTCCTCATGGTGCGGATGTTCAAGTTCTTTACAGGCCAGCGTACTCGGTTTTCAGCTTCTATCGCTTCGACTCTATCGCTGTAGTGACTCTTTATAGTCACAGTCGCGCACGCCAGCCGAATGTGCCGACTTTTGTATGCAGGTCCGGCGGCTCGCTATTTAAGTTCGTCTATGAGGAGCTTGCTGCACTCCGCGACATGTCTCGCACTCCATAAACCAGGTACCAGCGACGAGGGAGGCCAAATGAAACAAGACATCTCAATCTTCCGCAATGATATCCCTGCAAGCCTTGACCATGCCCTCCGGTGTCAAGATGTGATTGCCTGGGACATCGAGACCTCGGGCCTTGACTGGAAGCAAGAACGCATCGGGACCTGCCAGCTATTTACGAAGGAGACTGGACCCATAATTGTCCAAGTAGGTGCCGATAGGCCCGCGCGCTTGTGTCGCCTTCTTGTCAACCCTAACGTGACAAAGCTGTTCCATCACGCCATGTTTGACTTGCGATTCATGGCGAGTGCATGGCAGGTGCGCCCAGCGAACGTCGAGTGCACTAAGATAGCTTCCAAATTGCTGTGGCCCGGTAAAGATGGATCCTGTTATACCCTCAAGGGCTTGCTGCAGCAGTTGTTGGCAATAAGGGTTAGCAAAGCCGCCCGCATTAGTGACTGGACGGCGGACACCCTGACATCGATACAGGTGGAGTACGCGGTAAGTGACGTTGCCCACTTGGAGGAGCTTCGGAGTATTCTCCATAAAAAACTACATGGCGGCGAACTATTCGACCTCTATCGGCGATGTGTCGAGTTCTTGCCGACTCAAGTGGAACTTGAAATCGGCGACTGGTCAGACGTGTTCACATATTGAAGTTGCTGCACGATGTTCGCGACGTCGTCTGTTCGGAGTTTGGGCTACTGCGGTCACATTCGTGAAATGAAGGGCCGACTCGAAGGAGCGTCGCTCCAGACCGTAGGATTGACGGCATGATTCGTGCGGTTGTGTTTGATGTTGGGGAGTGTCTGGTTGACGAGTCTCGGGAGTATGGGACTTGGGCTGACTGGCTGGGGGTGCCTCGGCATACGTTCTCGGCGATGTTCGGGGCGGTGATCGCTCGGGGGTTGGACTACCGGGAGACGTTCCAGGTGTTCGCGCCTGGGTTTGATCTGACGCAGCAGCGTGCGGAGCGGGCCGAGGTTGGGCAGCCTGAGACGTTCGGGGAAGAGGACTTGTACCCGGATGCGCGTCCGACGCTGGCCAAGCTGCGGGGTGATGGGCTGTGGGTCGGGATCGCGGGGAATCAGACGGTGCGGGCCGGGGGCATCCTGCGGTCGCTGGACCTGCCCAACGACATGATCGCGACCTCGGATGACTGGGGTGTGTCCAAGCCTGATCCGGGGTTCTTCCGCTGTGTGGTGGACGCCGCGCCGTGCGAGGCCGGTGAGGTGCTGTATGTGGGTGACCGGCTGGACAACGACATCATGCCCGCGGCGCAGATGGGGTTGCGGACGGCGCTGATCCGGCGGGGGCCGTGGGGGATCATTCAGCAGGACGACCCGGAAGCCGACCGCGTTCCGACGATGCGGATTGATTCGCTGGGTGAGCTTCCGGGCCGTATCGCTGAGTTCAACGCTGGAGCGCGCTGAGGGTGGTTTGCCATCCGTACAGGCGGTCGTCCAGGCGGCGGACGCAGTCGGTGTCGGCCCATGGCTGGAGGGCGCGGCGGACGGTGTGCACGCGGTCCATGCCGGTGGCGTACCAGGTGACGGCGAGTTGGTCTAGGGCCTGCTCAGCGTAGGTGCATGCGGCTTCGGGGTTGCGCTGGGCGACCTCGACGGCGGCCAGGTCGCCGAGGATGACGGCGCGTTGTTTGGCGTTGGTGTCGCCGATGGCCTCCAGGACGCCGAGGAGTGTGGCCTTGGCCTGGGCGGGCTGACCGGCTTTGAGCTGGGTGTCTCCCTTGAATGAAGCGAGGCTGACCGGCGAGAACCAGTTGAACCAGTCGGGGGCCGGCGCTCCGGTGCTCTCGGCGAGCATGCGTTCGGCGTGGTCGATGAGGCGTAGGGCTTCGCGGGGGTGTCCGCAGCGGGTTTCGCATTCGGCTTCGACGGCGTCGAGCCACGCCCAGAACTCGGCGGGCGGGTTGCCTCGTCGGGCGTAGGTACGGGCTGCGCGCATGCGTTCGGCTGCCTCGTCGCGTCGGCCGTCCCATCCGGGGATGAATGCGGCGTGGGCGAGGATCGCGGCGCCTAGTAGTGGGTCGTCGGCTTCTCCGGCGGCCTGGAGGGCGCGGACGTATGAGGCGTCGGCGTCTTCGGGCTGGCGTAGGTCGAAGAACTCGATGCGGCCGACCAGTAGCAGGGACTCTGCGAGGGCGGTGGCGAGGATGGTCCGCGGGACGCCGGTGGTCTCGGCAAGTAGCTGGGTGCCGAGTTTGGTGTGTTCGACGACGGTCGGGTGGAGTTGCGCGGGCTGGACGGAGAAGTACAGGCGGCGTAGGGCGCCGTTGATGGCGGAGAAGTCGGCTCCCACGGTGGGCGGTTGGACGGCGGCGTTGGCCTTGGGGAGCGGGAGTGCGGCGCCGGTTCCCTGGCCGTGGGTGGTGGGCGTGCTGGTGTTCGGGCGTGCCGGGGCCGGGGTGTCCGCGGTCTCCCAGGGTGGGGTGAAGCCCAGTTCTTCGATGGGCAGTTGCAGGACGTGAACCAAGAGGCGCTGGTGGTCGGCGCGGGGCCATGGCGGTGAAGCGGACTCCCAGCGTCGTATCTGTCGGGCGCTGATTTGCATGTGGCCCAAGCCCAGCAGGGGGGCGGCCGCTGTCATCGCGTCGGCTAGCGCCTGCTGGGACGCGTATCCGGCGTGTTGCCGGGCGGCCTTGAGTCGTGTGTTGCCTGCTGGGCGCGGCATCGCTGTTCCCTCCGCTGTGTGTCCTCTTCGTGTCCGACTTTAGCGCCGATACGGGCACTGAGCGGACACTGTGACCCGTCTAACTCGATTGAACGTCCTTACAAAGTCCTATAGAAGACCTAAGTAGGACCTTCAGTAGGACGTTTGGAGGCGAGAGTGTTGGCCGCATGCGCGACAAGCAGGCAGACAGCGGGTGCGGGCACTGCAGCGGGCGGGGATGGAAGTTCGTCCATCCTCGCCGGGCGGTGCTGGTCGGGATGCCGAGTGGTTCGGGTCCGGTGGTGGAGCGGGTGCCGTGTGGTTGGTGCGCTCCGGCTCGTGGGGTGCGTGCGGCGTAACGGGCTGCGGGACCGGTGGGTGTTGCGGCGGCTGTAGGGCGTGGTCGATTCCCGCCGAGTGGCCGCGCCTTCGGGGTTGGTGGGTCTCCTCCGGATGGTCGTCGCCCTGCCGGTCCCGCTTTGTCTTCTTCTGGGAGTGGTGGTCGTGGGTCGTGTGGTGGCTCGGGTGGCGCTGGGGGAGTCCTGGCGGTCGGGGGCGTTGGCGCTGGTGGATGCGTTGGAGGCGCGGGGCCTGGTGGCCGAGGTGTGGGGGCATGGCGCGGTCCGGGTGCGTAACCCGGCCGGTGAGCCGGACGCCGATGACCCGCAGGGGCAGGTGTTCGCTCCGGGGCTGCGGCAGGAGGTGCTGTGCCGTCCCCGTGGGGGCGTGTTGTGGTGGTTGTGGGTGTGGTCGGGGCCGACCCGTAGTTCGCCGGTGGAGTTGGAGCCGTTGTGCCCGGTGGAGGACACGGTCACCGCGGCGGAGCGGATTGCGCGGGTGCTGGCGGTGCCGTTCGCCGGCGCCTCGACCTCGTCGGCCTCCTCGGGCGCTTCGGCGTCGGCGGGCGGGTGTGGGTGATGGGTGTCTCGTGGGTGGCGTCGTCGGACGAGACGGCGCGGCGGCCGGTGGCGGCGCAGATTGAGCGGGAGTTCTCCGGGGTCGTGGCCTGGTACGGGCAAGCTACCGGCGCGTGGTGGGCGATGGTGCGTATCCGCCGTGGTGTGCGCTTGGTGGAGGCGGGCGACCCGGGAGAGTTGCGGGAGGCGATCGTGCACGCGCGGGGGTGGCAGTGGCCGAGGTGATCGGCACAGACCTCGGCACACATCGGGCGGGGCATGAAGAGATCGGGCCAGAGTGCCCGATCTCTTGCCTTGGAGTGCGCACGGTTGGTGATCTGCTGCGGCTGCTGGTGGAAGCGGGCCGGGCTTCGGGGTTGCATGCGCAGTCGGTGGCGGTGCCTGGTGATGGTCCGCATGACTGTGACCGGGTGACGGTGGCGTGCCCGGTGGAGTGCCTGGGGCTGTCGGCTCACGTGTTGAACGCGCTGCGCAACGATCGCGGGCGTACGACGACGGTGGGGGATGTGCTCGGGTTGCTGCGGTCGCGTGAGCTGGCCGAGGTGCGCAACATCGGGCCTCGCCGGGTCGGTGAGGTGCGTACGGCTCTGGTTGCCGCCGGTTTCCCGGTGCCGCATCACATGGTCTGAATCCTTTGAGTCGCTGAATGCTCGGTGTGGTGGGGGCTGTGGCGGTGTCGGTGCTGCCCGTGGCGGCCCTGGGGGCGTGACGTCCGCGGATGTGGTCGCTACCCTGCCCCATGTGAGCCGCTTGTGTGGTCAAGCGTCCTAGTAGTCAGGTGGTTGTGATGTCGAGCTTGGAGTTCGAGCCTCCGAAGTATGCGCGGGTGGTGCTGGAGGTGCGGCGCCGGATCGAGAACGGCGACTACCCGCCCGGCTCGATGCTCCCCTCGGAATCTCAGCTCGTCCGGGAGTTCGCCGTGGGCCGGACCACGGTGGTCCGCGCGTTGCAGATGCTCCAGCAGGAGGGATGGATCACCCGCGAACACGGGCGCGGCTCGTTCGTCAAGGGACGCCCCGCCTCGGCCGCCCGGCCCTCCCGTCCCGGCCTGGCCGTGCTTGACCAGCCCGAAACTTCCATCGGGGTTCGGCTGGTCGATGTCGGCCAGGTGGAGGCGCCCGGCCCGGTCGCTGCGCTGCTGGATTCGGGTGGGGCTAGGGTGCTGGCGCGGCGCTGGGTCACTGAGCGGGACGGCATCGCCTCGGAGGTGGTGACGTGCTGGTTCCCGCAAGAGTTGACCTTCGGCACCGACCTGGACAAGCCCGAACCCCTGCCGGTCGGGCTGCGGGATCACCTGCGCACGGTCAAGGGGCTGCGCATCGACCACATCACCGAGCGACTGACCGCGCGACTCCCCGCCGGCGACGAACCCGGCCTGCTGGGGGTCAAGGAGACTGAGCCGGTGCTGGCGACGGTGGCGAGTCTGCATGACGCCTCTGATGCGGTGCGGTTCGTGGCGCAGGTCGTGATGCCGGGGTCGCTGCATGAGTTGGAGGACGTGTACAGCGTCCCGGACTGACCGGCGTCCGGCTGACCTGCCGCTCCATGGAGTGTGATGCAGGTCACTCTAGTTGGAGGTTGTCCGGTCGAGTGTGCGAGGTATCTTCTAGGCATGCACTCGTCCGGACAAGCGGACGGGTGAACGTCTGGAGGTAGCCAGAGATGGCAGTGCAAGGTCCGTTCAAGGTCGCGTTCGCCGACGTGTTCCCCTACGGCGCGTTCGTCAAGGGCGGTGTCGAACCGGTGCGGGACTTCGACCGCTCGACCCGCGAGAACTTCGTCCAGGCGCGCGACAAGGACACCGGGGAACTGGTGTGGGCCGTGGAGGTCCTGGACGCCGACCCCGAGTCCAAGGGGACGTTCAAGGTCAAGCTGATGGCGCCGGTTCAGCCGGTGATGCCGGAGGCTCCGGCGGGCTTCCCGTTCGTGCCGGTGGAGTTCGATGGCCTGGCGGTCACGCCGTACGTCAACTCCGGTACCGGGCGGCTGGCCTACAGCCTTAAGGCGGCGGCGGTCCGTCCGGCCAACTTCAAGGGCGGCGCGAACCGCTCGGGCAAGGACAACGCTGCGAAGGATGCGGCGTGAAGGACGGATACGGCTCGGTGGGCGTCCACTTCGGCGCGGATACGCGCTTCGGCTGCATCACCTACCCCGACGATCCGCCGACGAGCCCGATTCTGACGATCTCGACGCCGGGCCTGTCGCTGACGCTGTCCGGCCGGAGGCTCGACGTAGAGGCGGGCGACGTGCAGAACGCGCGGCGGCTGCTGGAGGTCGTCTCCCGGTTCACGGCCGAGGTGGAGCGGCTCCACTCCCTCAACAACATCCCGGCCGAGTCCGCCGAAGACACGGCGGCCTGATCTAGGTGGGGCGGCTGGAGCTGGTACCTCCGGCCGCCCCGCTCTCTCTCCCCTGATCAGCACAAAGAAGAGGTGTGACCCATCATGGCATGGGAGTTCCGCAAGCTGGCCCCCGGCGAGAACGTCGCCGTCGAAACCCAGCGTGACCCGTTCGCGGCGCCCAAGTGGGCGCCTCCGGTGTGGCACATGCCCGAGGGCCTGGTGCTCATCGTCAACGCCGTCCGCTTCCTCGTCCGCACGATCGTGTTCCTGGTCCGCAACATCGTCCCCGTCTCGGCCGCGTCCGGTCTCGGCTGGCTCGGCTACGCCTACGGGTGGACCGTCCCCGTCCTGGTCCTGGCCCTCGTCGCCGTGGTCCTGGGTGTGTGGGCGGGGGTGGACCGTCCGTCCTTCGTCCGCTGGATCGCCCGTCCCGTCCGGTCCTGGTGGCGTCTCACCTTCGTGTACCGGCGGCACTGGCAACCGGTCCTGGTCACCGCGGGTCTGACCAAGATGCACAAAGGGCGGGAGTACCTGCCCTCGCTCGTCCGGGTCCGCTGCGGCCCCACGTCCGATCGGGTGCTGGTGCGAATGCTCAAAGGGCAAGCGCCGGACGCGTGGGAACGGGTCACGGCCAACCTGGCGCACGGCTTCGGCGCATCCCTGGTCCGGGTGCGGGACGGGGACCGTCCGGGACGCATCTGGCTGGAGTTCATCCGCCGCGATGCCCTCGCCGAACCGATACCCGCGCTCCCCGTCCCGGAGGCCTCCGAAATCGACCTGTCCGCGCTCCCGGTTGGGCGGTGCGAGGACGGCTCACCGTGGCGGCTGCGGCTCCTCGGAACCCACGTGTTGATCGCGGGGGCGACGGGGGCCGGCAAGGGCTCGGTCATCTGGTCGGCCGTCCGCGCAGTGCTGCCGTTGATGCTCGGTGGGCTGGTGGAGGTGTGGGCGGTCGATCCCAAGCGCATGGAGCTGTCGTTTGGGCGGGTGCTGTTCGAGCGGTACGGGCGCTACTCCTCCGATCCCAAGGGCGGCATGGTCGATCTGCTGGAGGCGGCGGCCGAGGACATGAACGCCCGTGCGGAGCGGTTCGCGGGTGTGACGCGGTCGTTCACGCCGTCGCGGGAGTATCCGTTCCGGGTGATCGTGGTGGATGAGTTGGCCTTCCTGACCGCCTACTGCCCCGAACGCGACCTGAGAAAGCGGGCCGAGTCGGCGCTTGCGGTGCTGACCTCGCAGGGCCGGTCGGTGGGGTACTGCGTCATCGGCGCGCAGCAGGACGCGCGCAAAGAGGTCAACAACCTGCGCAACCTGTTCCCCGACCGCATCGCCCTGCGCCTCGATGAAGACGAGCAGGTCGACATGGTCCTCGGCGACGGTGCCCGCGACCGCGGCGCCCTGGCCGACCAGATCTCATCAGTTCCGCAGATCGGCGCGGGGGTCGGGTTCGTCCGGCTGGAAGCCTCCCCCGACCCGGTGCGGGTCCGCGCGGCCTACGTCTCCGACGGTGATATCCGGGCGATGGTCGCGCTCGGCCTGCCCGACCTGGACATCGAGGGGGCCGCGTGAGGCAACCCACCCTCGACGCCCCCGACGCTCCGGACGAGCCCGCACCGGAACCGGTGGTCAAGACGCTGCCTCCGCTGGCGCGGGGGGTGCTGGAAGCGGTCGCGGTCGAACACGGCGTGTGCATCCGGCCCGTGCCGATGCGGCGGGTCGACCTGAACACGGGTGCGGCCGAGGTGGTGTATGTCCCGTGCGGTCACACGCTGGCCTCGGTGTGCCCCTCGTGCGCCGAACGCAAGCGCAAGCTGAGGGCCGTGCAGTGCCGTCAAGGCTGGCACCTGACCGAAGAACCGATCATCACGCGCGCTGATGCTGACGAGGAACAGCGGGCGTGGATGGAGTTGCGGGCGCATGCGGCGGCGGCCCGTGACCTCGCAGCCGTCGACGGGACGGCGGACGGGGAAGACGCCGAGTTCTGGGACGCGGTCATTCGTGACCTCGACAACGAGCTTGAACGCACCGGGGTCCGCGGTGCCCTCAAGACAGAGCAGGGCAAGAGCCGGCGGACGCGGTCGACCCGTAGGCGGCAGGACGCTCCAGACCTTCCCCGGCGACCGGTCGACTCCCGCACGGTCGGCAAGGTCTTCCGAGGTAGGGACGGCAAGGCGTTCCGGCCGTCGATCTTCCTGACCCTGACGCTGGACTCCTATGGGCGGGTGCGCTCGGACGGAACGCCGGTCGACCCCGACGGCTACGACTACACGCGGGCCGCGCGGGATGCTCTGCACTTCTCCAAGCTGGTCGATCGGTTCGTGCAGAACCTGCGCCGGTTCGTCGGCTACGACGTGCAGTACTTCGCGGCCGTCGAACCGCAACGGCGGCTGGCTCCCCACCTGCACATGGCCATTCGCGGCACCATTTCGCGGGCTGAGCTGCGGCAGGTGGTGGCGGCCACCTATCACCAGGTGTGGTGGCCCTCGACCGATCGCGTGGTCTTCGAGGGGGAGCGGCTCCCGGTCTGGGATGACGTGGCGGGCGAGAGCGGCGGCTACCTCGACCCTGCAACCGGCGAAGTCCTCCCGACCTGGGATGAAGCGCTAGACGCGCTCGGCCAGGAGGAGGATGCCGAACCCCTGCACGTGGTGCGGTTCGGGCGGCAGATCGACGCCCAAGGCGTCCTGGCCGACTCCGCGCAGTCCCGCAAGCTGATCGGCTACCTGACCAAGTACCTCGTCAAGGGCGTGGCCGAGTGCCACAACGCCGAGACAAGCGCGCAGCGCGAACACGTCGACCGGATGGCCGAAGCACTGCGCTACGAGCCGTGCTCACCGACGTGCGCGAACTGGCTGCGCTACGGCGTCCAGCCCAAGAACCTCCGCAAGGGCCTCACGCCCGGCTACTGCAAGGGCAAAGCACACCGACGCGAACACCTCGGCTACGGCGGCCGCCGCGTCCTGGTCTCCCGCAAGTGGTCCGGCAAGACCCTGGCCGATCACAAAGCCGACCGCAAAGCCTGGGTTCTGGCCCGGCTGGCTGAGGCCGGTGTCCCCGTCACCAACCCGGCCGATCCCAACGCCGTCCACATCTGGGAACGCGCCGGGCCTGGCGACCCGGACGTGAAACCCGCAGAACAACGCCTACTGCTGCTGATCAACGAACGCATCCAGCGACGCAAGCAACTCGACCAAGCGACCAACACCCCCACCCCCGGACTTTCGGCAACTGCGGAGGCAGCGTGAAGCGCAGTGAGTTGATGACCACGAAAGAAGTCCTCGCCGAACTGGGCGGGAACGTGGATCGCAACGTCTTCTACCGCTGGCGGGCCACGGGTCGGGCTCCTGCGGGACTCAAGCTCCCCAACGGCGAACTTCGCTTTCGTCGTTCCGAAGTCCTCGCCTGGATCGACTCACTTGAGCAGGGGAGCGCGGCGGCATGATGTCGTATCAGGTGCGGTTCTGGTCCATTAAGACGATGAAGAACCGCCGTCGCCCGTACGGCGTCCGCTGGGTCGTGAACGGGCAGGAGAAATCGGAATGGTTCGTCACGAAAACCCTGGCTGAGCACTTCCGCTCTGAACTCGTCCAGGCGGCTCGGCGCGGTGAGGGCTTCGACACCGTGTCGGGCCTTCCCGAGTCGAAGCTGCGAACGCACAAATCCGGGTCGTGGTACGACCATGCGCGGGCCTACGCCGCTCGCAACTGGGCTGGTAGCGCGGCCAAGACACGCGCGACGGTCGCTGACTGCCTGGCGTCCGTCAGTCGTGGCCTGGTGGTGGACGAGCGGGGAACGCCCGGCGCTGAAAGTCTGCATCGGGCTCTCGCGACCTGGGCATTCAATCGGCAACGCATGGAAAAGTACGAACCTCCGGCCGATGTCGCCGGCGCGCTTGCCTGGCTGGCCAAGAAATCCGTTCCGCTCGCTGACCTGGAAGACCCGGCCGTCCTCCGGAACGCCCTCGACGGAATGGCGGTCAACCTGGACGGGGAATCGGCGGCGCCGAAGTCAGTCGCTCGGCGGCTCTCGGTCTTCCGCTCCTGCCTGGACTACGCCGTTGAGCTGAAAGTCTTTTCGGCAAATCCGCTTGGCGGCGTCCGGTGGGAGGTTCCCAAGACGGCGGAAGAGGTCGACCCGCGTCAGGTTCCCAACCCTGACCAGGCTCGGGCACTCCTCGCAGCGGTGCCGGTGGTGGCTCCTCGGGTGGGTCGGCATCTCTACGCCTTCTTCGCCTGCCTGTACTTCGCGGGCCTGCGCCCCTCGGAGGCGGTTGCGCTGCGCCTGGACGACTGCGAACTTCCGGCAACCGGCTGGGGTCGCCTCCTCCTCGCTGGCTCTAGCCCGGCCTCGGGGAAGCAGTGGACCGACAACGGCGAGTACCACCAGCCTCGGAGCCTCAAGGCTCGCGCTGACGGGGTGAAGCGTCCGGTTCCGGCCTGCCCTGAGCTGGTGGTCATCTTGCGTGCCCACGTGGCCGAGTTCGGCGCGGCCGATGACGGTCGCCTGTTCCGCAGTCAGCGCGGCAACCGGCTCGCGCCGGTCAGTTACGAATCAGTCTGGCGGCGGGCTCGTGAACGCGTCCTGACGGCTGCCCAACTCGCCACGCCGCTCGCCAAGCGACCCTACGACCTGCGCCATGCCTGCCTGTCGCTCTGGCTGAACGGCGGGGTCCCGGCGGCCAACGTGGCGGCCCGTGCCGGGCACTCGGTGGCCATGCTCCAGAGCACATATGCTCACTGCATCGACGGTGACGAGGAGATCATGAACCGGCGCATCGATGCAGCGCTCGGGGCTCCTCCTACCCCCGCCGCGGAACACGCGGAACAGACCGCCCCTCCGCTGCCCCACCCCCGCACCCGTGTTCCGCGATCGTTCCGCGAATACCGGCTGATCACCGCACACAGTGGATCACGGCGACACACCCGTGAAGCTCCCGAAACGCCCTCCAGCCCAGGTGAGAACGGGTCCCCACAGGTAGACGAACCTTCCCTCCCCCAGGGTGCGCGGCGCTTGCACTCGGCAGGGTAGAGTGCTAAACAAACGGTTGGCACTCTGCTGTGGAGAGTGACAGCTTCACAGTCTGGGTCGGGGCGATGAGGCCTCAGTCCGGCGGCGGAATGGCAGTCGTCGGTGCGGGGGCCGTCCGTCGCGGGCGTCGGCTCGATCCGTCTAAGCCACCTTGTTCCGGGAGGACTGGAGCCTATGGCTGCAAAGATGATCGCGTTCGACGAGGATGCCAGGCGCGGGCTCGAGCGTGGCATGAACCAGCTCGCCGACGCCGTGAAGGTGACCCTTGGTCCCAAGGGGCGCAACGTCGTGCTGGAGAAGAAGTGGGGCGCTCCCACGATCACCAACGACGGTGTGTCGATCGCGAAGGAGATCGAGCTCGAGGACGCGTGGGAGAAGATCGGCGCGGAGCTCGTCAAGGAAGTAGCGAAGAAGACCGACGACGTCGCGGGTGACGGCACCACGACCGCCACCGTGCTGGCCCAGGCGCTGGTGCGCGAGGGCCTGCGGAACGTGGCGGCCGGGGCGAACCCGATGTCGCTGAAGCGGGGCATCGAGGCCGCGGTCGAGCGGGTCAGCGAGGAGCTGTCCAAGCTCGCCAAGGACGTGGAGACCAAGGAGCAGATCGCCTCCACGGCCTCCATCTCCGCCGGCGACCCGCAGATCGGCGAGATGATCGCCGAGGCGATGGACAAGGTCGGCAAGGAAGGCGTCATCACGGTCGAGGAGAGCCAGACCTTCGGTCTGGAGCTCGAGCTGACCGAGGGGATGCGCTTCGACAAGGGCTACATCTCGCACTACTTCGTGACCGACCCCGAGCGCATGGAGGCGGTCCTCGAGGACCCGTACATCCTGATCGTTCAGGGCAAGGCGTCGGCGAACAAGGACCTGCTCCCCGTCCTCGAGGGCGTCATGCAGTCCGGCAAGCCGCTGCTGATCATCGCGGAGGACGTCGAGGGCGAGGCGCTGGCCACGCTGGTCGTCAACAAGATCCGCGGGATCTTCAAGTCCGTCGCCGTGAAGGCGCCGGGCTTCGGCGACCGCCGCAAGGCCATGCTGGGCGACATCGCCACGCTGACCGGCGGCCAGGTCATCAGCGAGGACGTGGGCCTCAAGCTGGAGAACACCACGACCGACATGCTGGGCCGCGCCCGCAAGGTCGTCGTCACCAAGGACGAGACCACGATCGTGGACGGCGCCGGTGACGCCAACGAGATCGCGGGCCGGGTCAACCAGATCCGCACCGAGATCGACAACACCGACTCCGACTACGACCGCGAGAAGCTCCAGGAGCGCCTGGCCAAGCTCGCGGGCGGTGTCGCGGTGATCAAGGCCGGTGCCGCCACCGAGGTGGAGCTGAAGGAGCGCAAGCACCGCATCGAGGACGCCGTCCGCAACGCCAAGGCCGCGGTCGAGGAGGGCATCGTCCCCGGCGGTGGCGTGGCGCTGCTGCAGGCCGGCACCAAGGCGTTCGACAAGCTGGAGCTCGCGGGCGACGAGGCCACCGGTGCCAACATCGTCAAGCGGGCGCTGGAGGAGCCGGTCAAGCAGATCGCCATCAACGCCGGCCTCGAGGGCGGCGTTGTGGTCGAGCGGGTCCGCGGGCTCAAGCCCGGCGAGGGCCTGAACGCCGCGACCGGCGAGTACGTCAACATGTTCGACTCCGGCATCCTCGACCCGGCCAAGGTGACCAGGTCCGCGCTGCAGAACGCTTCGTCGATCGCTGCGCTGTTCCTCACCACCGAGGCCGTCATCGCCGAGAAGCCCGAGAAGAACCCGGCCCCGGCGGGCGGCATGCCCGACGCCGGCGGCATGGACTTCTGATCGGCGGCGTGTAGCCACACGCGATGAAGGGGCGGCCCCTCGGGGCCGCCCCTTTTGCGTGCACGCGTCCGCGTCCGGTACGCCATCATGCGGGGATGAGTGATCTTTTCAGCTCACCCGTGCTGCGCGTCGACCAGCCGCGAGGCGTCCCCGGCGCCGGTTCCCGGTACCGGGTGCTCGACGGCCGCGGGACGCTGCTCGCCACCGCGGGGGAGCGCGGCGTCTCCCGGCTCCGCAAGGCCGCCAGGGTCGCCGGAGGGGGCGGCGGCAAGGGCCGCACCGTGCACGTCGAGAGCGCCCAGGGCGTGCCGCTGCTCAGCGTCACGGCGAACGGGCCGACGGCGAGCGCCAGGGCGCAGGTGAGCACCCCGGACGGCGCCCTGATCGGGACGGTGCAGAAGATCGGGGAGGCGGCCGGCCACCAGTACACGCTCCTGGACCACGCCGGACGTCCGGTCGGCCGCCTGGACGGAAGCCGTTTCGGCTACAAGTTCCCGGTGCTGGACGGCCACGGCACACACGTCGCGCAGATCGAGAAGAGGCTCAAGGGCGTCGCCACCGAGCTGCTGACGACCGCCGACCGGTACTCGGTAGAGATCTTCCAGCCGCTCCACGACCCGCTCCGCGTCCTGGTGGCCGTCACCGCGATCGGCATCGACCTGATGTTGTACGAAGGCAAGGACTGGCCTATCGGCTAGCCCTTGCGGCAGGGGACTTTCGCGTACCGTATGGCTCGGCGAGACCGCTCCGAGACGAGGCTGGGAGAAAGCATGAGCGACCCGTTCAGTTCCTCTGTGCTGAAGGTTGAACAGCCTCGCAGGGGACCGTTCGGCAAATCGCGTTACAAGGTCCTCGACGGCGACGACACCGTGCTCGCCATCGCGGCCCCGGCGGTCGACGAGGGCCGCGCCGAGGCGATGCGCGGCATCGTGCCGGGCAAGTCGAACCTCGACGCCCGCGCCGTCCAGCTGACCACCCCCGACGGGGCGCCCCTCCTGACCGTGGAGAAGCTGCGGGGACGGGACTACACCGAGATCCTCGGCACCAAGGAGGAGGCGATCGGCTCCTTCGTCACCGAGCGCGTCGGCCGCCGCTACGTCCTCTACGACGGCGACGGCACCCTCATCGGCGCCGTCGAGGTGGACGTCCCGCGCAACAACTTCGAGGTGCTCGACAACGACGGCACCAAGGTCGCGCACGTCCGCAAGAAGTGGGCGGGCCTCGCCACGCACCTGCTCACGACGGCCGACAAGTACAGCGTGGAGATCTTCGACCCCGTCCCGGAACCGCTGCGGACGCTGGCGGTCATGACGGCGATCGTGATGGACATGAACCTCCACGAGTCCAAGGAGATCACCTGACCGGCCCCCGTCACGGGCGCAGCCGGTAGCCGACCCCGCGGACCGTCTCGATCAGCCCCGGCCCCAGCTTGCGCCGCAGGTAGCGGATGTAGACGTCGACGATGTTGGAGCCGGGGTCGAAGTCGAACCCCCACACCTGGCTGAGCAGCTGCTCGCGGGTCAGCACCTGGTCGGGGTGGCGGCAGAACACCTCGGCCAGCGCGAACTCGCGGGCGGTCAGCTCGACCGTCCGGCCGCCGACCCGGGCCCGCCGCGTCCGCAGGTCGAGCTCCAGGCCGCCGGCGCGCAGCACGGTCGCCTCCGGGATCCGCTCCGCCCGCAGCCGCAGCCGGATCCGCGCGAGCAGCTCCTCGAAGGCGAACGGCTTGGCGAGGTAGTCGTCGGCGCCGCCCTCCAGGCCCGCCACCGTGTCCGCGACGCTGTCCCGCGCGGTCAGGATGATCATCGGGATCGTCACGCGTTCGTTGCGCAGCCGGCGCAGCACGGTGAAACCGTCCTGCACCGGCAGCCCCAGGTCCAGGATCATCAGGTCGAACCCGCCGCCGCGGGCGTGCTCGTACGCCGACAGGCCGTCCGGGACGACCAGGGTCGTGAAACCGTTCTTGTGCAGGCCCTTTTCGAGGAACGAGCTGATCCGCCGCTCGTCCTCGGCGATGAGGATCCGGTTCACCGCGCCGCCTCCGCGTCACCGGGCGCCTCTACCCCGGTGAGCGCCTCACCGGTCGCGGACGGCAGGACGATCGTGTCGGCCTCCGCGGCGGCTTCGTCCGGCCAGGGAAGGAATGCCGGACGCAGCGGCAGGGTCAGGACGAACCGCGCGCCCCCGTCCGGCGGGCTCTCCACATGCGCCGTCCCGTCGTGCGCCCTCGCGATGGACGCGACGATCGCCAGCCCGAGCCCGGCACCGTCCCCCGGACCCGCACCGCCCGCCGGACGGGGCTCCCGGTCGCCCCGGACGAACCGCTCGAAGATCCGCTCGGCGTCGGGCGGCGCCACCCCCGGCCCGTCGTCGCGCACCCACAGCAGCACCGCCCCGTCCCGCACCGCCGACCCGACCTCGATCGTGTCGCCGTCCCCGGTGTGCCGGACCGCGTTGGACGCCAGCTGCATCAGCGCCTGCGTGAGGCGCTGCGCGTCCCCCAGCACCCGCACCTCGGCGACCGCGCCGACCCGCCAGCGGCGATCCCCGAGCCCGCGCGACTTGGCGACCACGTCGACCGTGAGGTCCGCGAGGTCGACCTCCCCGACGGTCAGGAAGTCGGGACGGTCCGCCTTCGCCAGCATGATCAGGTCGTTGACCATCCGGTTCATCCGGTCGAGCTCCTCCATGAGCAGCGCGCGGGTCTCCTCGCGCTCGGCCGGGTCGTCGTCCATCAGCTCCAGATTGCCGCGGATGACGGTGATCGGCGTCCGCAGCTCGTGGCCGGCGTCGTCGAGGAACCTGCGCTGCGCGGCGAACGCCGACTCCAGCCGGTCCAGCATCCGGTTGAACGTGGACGCGAGCGCCGCCACGTCGTCGTTGCCGCGGACGGCGAGCCGCCGCGTCAGGTCCGACTCCCCGATCTGGTCGGCGGTCTGCCGGACGAGCCGGATCGGCGCGAGCACCCGCCCCGCGATCACCCAGCCGACCAGCCCGGCCACCGCCAGCGCCCCGAACGCGGTGAAGCCCAGGACGCGGGTCGTCTCGGTCACCTCGGCGCGCTGCGCGTCCCGGAACTGCACCACGACCAGCGCCGCCCGCCGCGGGTCGCCGGACATCCGCACCGGAAGCACCGCGTACCGCACCTCACCGGCCGCGCTGGGCGCCGTGCCGTAGACGGGAGCCCGCGCGCGGGCGACCCTGGCGACGAACGCGGGATCGCGGTCGAGCCGGGCCGGCGGCGGCTGCGCGCTGCGCCGCTCCGCCCGCCCGTCCACCACGGAGAAGAACGTCTCGTAGTCGTCGGGGAGGTTCCGGGCGAGGTAGTCCGTCAGCAGCTCCGACACGTTCGCCGGGGGACGGCCCGTCGCCGGGTCCGCCGCGTTCCGCGAGTAGCTGCGCAGCTTGTTGGCCTCGTGGGTGAGCTCGCCGTCGACCCTGTCGTCCAGCCGGGCCGACAGCACCGACCAGGTCACGGCGACGGAACCGGCCAGCGCCAGCCCGACGAGCAGCAGCATCCAGCCCACGATTCGAGCCCGCGCGGTGACACGGACCTCAGCCGTCATCGCGGTCATCGTCGTCGCGGTCGTTGTCGCCGGACTGGCCGTCGTCGCCTCTCGAACCGTCGTCGTCGTACGAACCGTCGTCGTCGCCGGGCGGGACCGGCGGTGGCGGCACCGCGTCGCCCCCCGCCGTCGTCGGGGCGGACGGCTCCGACACCGGTGCCGAAGAAGAACCCGGAGCCGGCGATACCGTGCCGGTCCGCCCGTCCACGACGGCGGACGACGGGCTGACCTCGATGGTGTCGCCGAGCGACGGCGGGGAGCTCTCGTGCGCCTGGACGAGTCCGGCCACGAGGGCCGTGATCAGCGCCCCGACCGCGACGATCCCGATGAAAGACGTGCGAACGGACATGGGGACAACCTCGCATATCGCCAAGGAAGCGCCGGTTAACGCCACATGAAAGATCCTTCATTTGGGCTGCTCACAGCCGGTTTGTAGCTGGGCATGAGGGTTTCTTCATCTGGCTCTCACCCTCGTCCCATCCCGGGTGGAGACCGTCCCCTTGTCCAACCCCTGACCCCGAGGAGGCGCCCTGTGGCCGCGCACGTCCTATACGGCCTCGCCGCGGATCTTGCCGCGATCACCGTGCTCACGTACGTGATCTACTTCCGCCGGCACCACCGTCGTGACCTGCGGCTCGCGTACATCGCGGTCAACGTGGGCGTATTCACCGTCGTCTCGCTGCTGCTCGCAGAGCGCGCGGACATCGCCGTCGGTTTCGGCCTGTTCGCCGTACTGTCGATCATCCGGTTGCGGTCGGACGCCATCACCCAGGAGGAGATCGGCTACTACTTCGTCGCGCTGGCCCTGGGTCTGGTGAACGGCATCGCCGCCGTCATCCCGTGGCTCGCCGGCCTGCTCAACGCGATCCTCCTCGGGGTGATGTACGTCGCCGACCACCCGCGGCTATCCGCGCGGACTGAGCACCGTGTGGTGACGCTGGACGTCATCCACCATGACCCGGCGGCACTTCAGGCCGACCTGGAGAACCGACTCGGCGGAACAGTGCTGGCCTGCAACGTGACCGAGGTCGACTATGTGCGGGACGTGATGATCGTGGACGTCCGGTACCGCCGCTCCGTTCCGAAGGCCACTTCCCGCAGGCCCGTCCTCCGGACGTCCAAGGCCGCGCACACCGGGCCCGAGGCGTCCTCCGCGAGGGGCATGGCGCGATGACCTTCGACGGAGCCTCGACCCTGACGCGCCTCACGCGGACGCTACCGCCCATCAGCCTGGCGCAGGTCCTCGAACGCGCCGAGCTGCAGACCCGAGTCGACCGCAAGTACCTGGTGCCGGCCGCCGTGTGCGAGGCCATGCTCCCGCGGCTCGGCGACGAGTACGCGGCGCTGGAGATCCGGGGCCTGCGCCGGTTCCGCTACTCGTCGACCTACTTCGACACCCCCGATCTGCTCACCTTCCGCCAGCATCTGCAGGGCCGCCGGCGCCGCTACAAGATCCGGACCCGGGCGTACCTGGACAGCGGGGAGTGCACGTTCGAGGTGAAGCTCGCGGGTGCGCGCGACGTCACCGACAAACGGCGGATGCCCTACGACATCGCCCGCCGCGAGGAGCTGGACAGCACGGCGCGCGACTTCCTGGAGGCCGTGCTGCTCACGGCGTACCGGATGAACGCGCCCGACGTCGTCGTCCCGGCCGCGACGACCGCCTATCTGCGGTCGACCCTCGTCCAGCGTTCCGCCCCCGGCCGCGTGACGCTGGACGCGGCACTGACCTGCACGAAGGAAGACGCCGTCGTGGCGGCCGACCCCGGAATGGTCCTGATCGAGTCGAAGTCCGAGCGGGCCGACGCCCCGGTGGACCGCATCCTTCGCGACCAGGGCGTCCGGCCCGTGAAGATCAGCAAGTACTGCGTGGCCGTGGCCTTGCTCCACCCGTGGATGCCCGCCAACCCGTGGCACCCGGCCATGCGCGCCTTCTTCGACGGCCGCGGTCCCCTTTACGAGGCCGCCTAGCCGAGGTAGGTAATGAAATGTGCAAGTCGCCCGGAGACGTACTAGCGAGTGGCGGATCTCACCCGGGATCCCCGCGGTGGCCAACCTCGCCCTCGCCGTGCTCTGGGCCTTCACCGCCCTCGGCGGCTGGGCCGAACAGGGGTTCTGCGGGGCGGACGGTGTCCCGGACCCGGTCTGCGCGGCCGACGTCCACAACGCCGTGCTCGTCTCCCTGGTCGCGGTCGTCCCGGCGGTGGGAATCATCCTGACGGCATTCGCGTTCCATCGCCTGCGGAGAGATCCCTACCGGGTCACCGGCCTGCTCACCGCCGCGGCCATCCTGTGGGTCATCGCCGAAGCCATCGTGTTCCTCGGCGGACACCTCGCCCAGGCGGGCTGACCGCCGGGAGTGTTTCCGCAGGTGGGGACGCTTTCTGACGGCACACCCCGGCACCTGCCGGAGCCGGCACGAAAAAATTCACGTGTGTCGGTTTGACGTTGTGCCGCCGGGGGCATAATGTTCTCTCCGCCCCACAGGGGAGCGGGACGCCGGAAGGCGGCCGGCCCGTGGGGAACCACTACCGACCAAGCAGACGCGGTTTCGCCGTGTCCGCCGTTCGGTCGTGGGCTGGAAACGGTCGATTTTGCTAATCGCGCCGGATCTGGTGAAATGGCTTCACCGCCCGGAAGGCGCCGCGCAAGCGGCACCGGAACGGCGCTGCCGAGAAAAGCCGGAAATTGACAGTCCGGCCGGATTCGGTAGAGTGAATAGCGAGTCGCCCCGGAGCCGGGTCCGCGGGAGCGGGGTTCGGCGCGGTGGGTGTCCGTTTCTTGAGAACTCAACAGCGTGTTAAAAGCCAGTGCCTTTATCGGCTCGGCCAGTTTTCTGGTCGGGTCGCCCCGTGGCCGCCCTCGCTTTTGCGTGGGGTGGTGGGGATTTCTTTGAGGCAAGAACCTCTCTGTTGAGGGGTTGTTTGCTGGGATTGTTTCCGAGGTTTGGCCGGTTCGGGGTTCGCGCCCTGGGTTGGTCGTTTGGACCTTAATGGAGAGTTTGATCCTGGCTCAGGACGAACGCTGGCGGCGTGCTTAACACATGCAAGTCGAGCGGAAAGGCCCCTTCGGGGGTACTCGAGCGGCGAACGGG
>NZ_SMKB01000289.1:0-8198 GCF_004348575.1 Actinomadura sp. 7K534 | reverse complement strand
CCCGCCCCGAGATCGAGCTGGCCGACCTCACCGGCTTCGCGCTCCAGACCGCCTGCTGGGGCGACCCCGGCGCGACCGGTTTGGCGCTGCTCGACCCGCCGCCGCCCGCCGCCCTGGACGCCGCCCGCAGCACCCTGCGCGCCCTCGGCGCCCTGGAGGACGGCGGCGTCACCGGCCGAGGCCGCGCCCTCGCCCGGATCGGGCTGCACCCGCGCCTGGCCCGCGCCCTGGTGGACGGCGCCCCGGAGGTCGGCTCCCGTGCCGCCGCCGAGATCGTCGCCCTCCTCTCCGAACCTCCGCCGCGCTCCGCGGGCGACGACCTCACCGCGACCTGGCGCGGCCTCCGCCGTCCGGGCCGGCCCGCCGACGCCCATGCCGCACGCTGGCGCGACGAGGTCCGCCGCCTCCGCCGGTCGGCGCACGGTGGCGGACCCGTTGAAGGCCCGGCCGGGGATGCCGCCCCGGACGCCTGGGCGCGGCGCGGGGACGACGCCGTGGCCGGGGTCGTGGTGGCGCTGGCGTTCCCGGAGCGGGTGGCGCGGGCGCGCCGGGGGAGCGGCCACCTGATGGCGTCCGGGACGGGCGCGGTGCTCGACGCCGGCTCGGCGCTGGCCGGGGCGCGGCCGGAATGGCTCGCGATCGCGGCCGCCGACCGGCCGTCCGGATCGGCGTCGGCGCGGGTGCGGCAGGCCGTGGTGATCGACGAGGAGGTGGCGCGTTTCGCGGCGGCGCCGCTGCTGGAGACCGCCGAGGAGATCGCCTGGCGGGACGGCGACGTGACCGCGCGCCGGGTCGAGCGGCTCGGCGCGATCGAACTGGACGCGGCGCCGCTGCGCGACCCCGATCCGGAGCGGATGCGGGCGGCCCTGCTGGAGGGGCTGCGCGCCGAAGGGCTCGGCCTGCTGAACTGGACGGCGGCGGCCACCGGCCTGCGGCGGCGGCTGGCGTTCCTCCATGACGCACTGGGCGACCCGTGGCCGGCCGTGGACGACGCGGCGCTGCTCGACCTCGTCCCGCAGTGGCTTGCGGGTGCGCGGCGCCGCGCCGACCTGAAGCGGGTCGACGTGGCGGCGATGCTGCGCGGCCTCCTGGCGTGGGACCAGGCGAAGCGGCTCGACGAGTACGCGCCCGAGCGCGTCGAGGTCCCGTCCGGCTCGCGGATCAGGGTGGACTACTCGGGCGAGCGGCCCGTGCTGGCGGTGAAGCTGCAGGAGCTGTTCGGGTGGGACGCGGCGCCGCGGCTGGCTGGCGGGCGGGTGCCGCTGGTCGTGCATCTGCTGTCGCCGGCGGGCCGTCCCGCGGCGGTCACCGCGGACCTCGCGTCGTTCTGGCGCGAGGGATACCGCGCGGTGCGGGCGGAGCTGCGCGGGCGCTATCCCCGGCACCCCTGGCCGGAGGATCCCGCGCAGGCCGTCCCGACGAAGCGGACCAGGCGGGCTAGCGGGAGCTGATCAGCACCTCGATGCCGTCCAGGACGCGGGCCAGCCCGAACTCGAAGGCGCGGGCCGGCGCGACGGCGGCGTGGTACTCCTGCCCTGCGGCGGTGCCGACGCGCGTGCCGACGGGATAGTCCTCCTCGTTCACGAACCGGTCGAGGAAGGGGGCACTGGCCTCCCACCACTGCTCGTCGCTGATGCCGGTGCGGCGCTCGGCCTCGGCGGCGTTGACCGAGGTGCGGGCGGCGCTCTCGGCGAACCCGGTGACGAGCGCGACGACCGCGTCCATCTCCAGGTCGGTGAGGCCGAGGCCGTCCACGGCGCGGAGCTCGTACTCGTACTTTCCGATCGTGTGCGGGCCCATCGGCGGGCGCGTGACGGTGATCTGCAGCAGCCAGGGGTGGCGGTGGAACAGGTCCCAGTTGTCGCGGGCGATGTGCTCCAGCCGGGCCCGCCAGGAGTCGTGGTCCGCCGGTGCCAGCTCGCCGTACGCGCGGTCCACCATCACGTCGATCAGCTCGGCCTTGCCAGGGACGTAGGTGTAGATCGACATCGGGGACACGCCCAGCGCGTCGGCGATGCGCCGCATCGACAGGGCGTCCAGGCCCTCGGCGTCGGCCACCTCGATCGCCGTCCGGACGATCTCCTCGGCGGTCAGCCGGGGCTTCGGGCCGCGCCGCGGGGGCTCCCTGACCCCCCAGAGGAGTTCCAGGCTGCGCCGCGGATCGCCGGCCCCGCTGTACTCGGTCGTCACGGTTCCGATCCTCTCAGGGATGAAACTCTGTACTGCGTACGTTATATTGGCCCGGATGGAAACTCCGTATGCCGTACAAAGTTTGGGAGGACCCGTGGCCGAACCACGCTTCGCCGTCGAGGCGGAAGGGCTGCGCAAGCGCTACGGCGGCCCCCGCGACGGAACGCAGGCCCTCGACGGGCTGGACCTGCGCGTGCCCGCGGGCACCGTGCACGGGCTGCTCGGCCCGAACGGCGCCGGCAAGACCACCGCGGTCCGCGTCCTGACCACCCTGGCCAGGCCGGACGGCGGGACCGCCCGCGTCGCCGGGCACGACGTGGTGCGCGAGGCGGCGCGGGTGCGGACCCGGATCGGGCTGGTCGGGCAGCACGCGGCGGTCGACGAGGTCCTCGGCGGGCGCCAGAACCTCGTCATGTTCGGCCGCCTCTACCACCTGGGGACCGCGCGGGCGCGCCGCCGGGCCGACGAGCTGCTGGAGCGCTTCCGGCTCACCGACGCCGCCGACCGGCCCGCGGGCGAGTACTCCGGCGGCATGCGCCGCCGCCTCGACCTGGCCGCGTCCATGATCCTCGCGCCGCCGGTGCTGTTCCTGGACGAGCCGACCACGGGCCTCGACCCGCGCGGCCGGAACGAGGTGTGGGACGCGATCCGCACCCTCGTGGACGGCGGGACCACCGTCCTGCTCACCACCCAGTACCTGGAGGAGGCCGACCGGCTCGCCACCGGCATCTCGGTGATCGACCACGGCCGCGTCATCGCCGAGGGCGCCCCCGACCAGCTGAAGGCGCGGCTCGGCGGCGACCGCATCGAGGTCGTCCTCGACGACCCCGGCGCGCTGTCCGCGGCGGCCGGGATCGTCGGCCGGGTCGCGTCCGGCGAGGTCGACGTGGACGCCGAGGCCCTGCGCGTCGGCGCGCCGGTGACCGGGCGGGCCGCCGCGCTGACCGAGGCCGTCCGCGCCCTGGACGAGGCGGGCCTCGCGGTCGCGGACATCGGCCTGCGCCGCCCCACCCTGGACGAGGTGTTCCTGCACCTCACCGATGCCAGCACGAGTGAGAAGGAGGTGCCCGCGTGAGCGTCCAGACCCTGCGCTGGGCCGTCGCGGACGGCCGGACCCTGACCGGGCGAGCGCTCGCCCACTGGGCGCGCCGGCCAGGGGAGGTGGCCGTCGCGCTGCTGTTCCCCGTGATGGTCGTGCTGATGATGGGCTACCTGTTCGGCGGCCAGATGGACGTGCCCGGCGGCGGGAGCTACCGGGAGTTCATCGTCCCCGGCATGTTCGCACTGACGATGGCGTTCGGCGTCGAGACGACGTTCGCCGCGGTCGCGGGCGACGCGGCCAAGGGGGTGACCGACCGGTTCCGCGCGATGCCGATGGCGCCGTCCGCGGTCGTCGTCGGGCGCGCCGCCGCCGACATGCTGCACTCGGTCGCCGCGCTGGCCGTCATGGCGGTCTGCGGCGTGCTGATCGGCTGGCGCGTCCACGATGGGATCGCCGGCGCGCTGGCCGGGTTCGGGCTGCTGCTCCTGCTGCGCTTCTCGCTGGTGTGGATGGGCATCTACCTCGGCCTGATGGCCAAGGGGCCGGAGTCGGTCGCGGCCGTGCAGATCCTGGTGTGGCCGATCGGGTTCCTGTCCAGCGCGCTGATCGCGCCGAGCACGATGCCGGGCTGGCTCGGCGCCATCGCCGAGTGGAACCCGATGTCGGCGACCGTGACGGCGTGCCGGGAGCTGTTCGGCGATCCCGGGCAGGCGGGCACCTCGTGGGCCGCGCAGCACAGCGTCCTGATGGCGGTGGTGTGGCCGCTGGTGATCGCGGCGGTGTTCATCCCGCTGTCGGTGCGCCGCTACCGCGCCATGGGCCGATAGCGCTGACCAGGTAGGGCAGGTAGGGCGTCAGCCGCCGGGCAGGAGGGCGGCGCGGTGGCGGGCGAGCGCCAGCGCCGGATAGCACTCCTCGGGCAGGTCCGTCCCGCCGGGGGCGGTGCCGTCCAGCGCGGCGCGGAGCCTGCGCCCGACGGCGGCGGGGTCGTAGGGCTGGACGACGCACAGCTCGGCCTGCATCGCCTGCCGCGCCGCGCCCATCAGCGCCGGGACGTCCCCGACGATCACGACCTCGGCGGGGACGTCCCCGTGGGACAGCCGCACGGCCAGCGCGTGCATCCCGGCGGTGCCCGCGTCCGCGTAGCGGAACTCGCAGACGAGCCGGTCGCCGTCGAGCGGGCCCTCCTGGATCAGCCAGACCTGGCCTGGGACGACCCGTCCGAGCGCCCCCTCCCAGGCGGCGGCCGGGACGTCGCCGAGCGCGTCGGCGGCGCGTCCCGCCGCCTTGCGGGCCTCGGCCGGGCCGATGGCGGCGAGCACCCGCAGGAAGGCCCGCGCGCCCGGCGTCGCCGCCGCCCGCAGGGAGGTGATCAGGTCACCGAGCGCGGCCCGCCGCCCCTGGACGTGCGGGGCCGCCGCCTCGAGGCTGCCGAGCCGCGCGGACGTCCACACCTCGGCCTCCAGCGGGCCGGGCAGCGACGGCAGGGCGTCGGCCTCCCGGACGTAGGCCGCGTACACCTCGCGGAGGCCGGGCAGCATCAGCTCCGGGCCCGCGGACGGTCGGGTGGCACTCACCGTTCCACCCTATGAGAACCGCGCCGCCGGGCGGTAAGCGCGGCGGCGCCCCTACGCGGGGACGGTGAGCAGCGTGCGGCCCGCACCGATGGTCCGGACCTCGAAGCGGCTGATCTCCTCCGGCGTCAGCGCCGTGGCGCCCTGCACCGTCAGGTGCGGCTGCGCGGAGTCGGCGAACCCGTAGCCCTTGGGCGGGACGGACCAGCCGGCGACCGTGTGCGCGTTGCCCCGGGCGTCCACCGCGACCAGCTCGCACTGCAGCGGCCCGCGGACCTTGCTGAGCCGCAGCCCGACGCGGCTGCCCCACATCTTGCCGTCCATCGCGACCGTCCCGGTCACGCCGGTGCCCGTGTCCGCGGCCGACACCGTCCGGCCGTTCTTCAGCAGCGCGGCCGTCCCGGTGTCGGGCTGCGCCGGCGGCGCCTGCTCCTGGTCGGCGCCGAGCGTGTACCCGGTGCCGAGCGCCCCGCCGAGGAGCACGACCCCGGCGGCCGCCGCCGCGAGCCCGCGCACCGTGCGGTACCGCCGCTCCCGGCGGTTCCGGTGCCGCATGAGGTCGGTGACCACCGCGGGCTCCGGCGGCACCGGCGGCGCGTCGGGCGGTTCGGCGATGGGGCCGATGCCGTCCAGCGTCCGGGCGATCCCGCGCAGCTCGCCGAGCTCCTCGTGGCAGGCCATGCACGTCGCCAGGTGCGTCTCGAACGCGCGCCGGTCGGGCTCCTCCAGGAGGCCGAGGGCGTAGGCGCCGACGTCGATGTGCAGCATGTCCGCGCTCATGGCGTCACACCCCTCTCCTCCAGGGCGACCCGTAGCGCCCGTAGCGCGTAGTAGACCCGGGACTTCACCGTGCCCACGGGGATGCCGAGATGCCTGGCGGCCTCGTTCACCGAGCGGTCCCGGAAGAAGGTCTCGTTCAGGATCTCGCGGTGGGCCGGGGACAGCGCGAGGAGGGCTTCGGACACGACGACGGAGCGCAGCAGATCCTCCAACCCGTCGGGGACGCGCATGTTCTCCAGCGGGCCCTCGCCCGCCTCCTGCGGCCTGGCGTTCTTGCGGCGCTGGTCGTCGATGACGATCCGGCGGGCGACCGTCGCCAGCCACGGCAGCAGGGACGTCGCGTTCTCGTCGAGCTGGTGCGCGCTGCGCCACGCGCGGATCATCGTCTCCTGCACGACGTCCTCGGCCCAGTGCCGGTCGCCGCCGGTCAGGCGGAGCACGAACGACAGCAGCGGACGGCCGTACACCCGGTACAGCTCGGTCACGATCACCTGGTCGTCGACGCCGCCCGAGGGGTGCGGCCCGCGGAACCAGCTCCACGGGCCGGCTGGACGTTCTCGGGTGGCCGAGGCGGCCGGTGATCTGTGTGCCATCGGGGGTCTCCGGCTGGTGCGGGGGCGGGGCGACGCGGTGACCGTGAGCCAGGTGTCACGTTGGGAGGCAGTACGGGACCGCGGCGGCCGGAGGTTCAATCCGTGTCCGATCAGCCGGGAATTTTCCGATTCACCCCTTACTAGTTCGCCACCTTTTCCTTACCTGTGGCGCCGGTCGCAGGCCCGCCGCGTCGTAGGGCCGTACGAATCCGAATCAGCGGGAGGCGACCGGACCCACCGCGGCGGACCTCCGCCGGCAACGTTCACTCCACGCTTGGAGCGAATGCGGGCATCGGGCCCATTTGCCCATAGAGGACCGAGGGCGGGATCGGCATGGTGAAGGGAATCGGGAACACACAGCTTCTGTACCGCCTGCTGCTGGCGGTGGACATCCAGGGGTACAGCAGGCGCGACACCCGCGAGCAGCTCGTCGCGCAGGGCCTGCTGGCGGACGCGCTCGACCGGGCCGCCCGCGGCGTCGGCCTCGACCGGGGCCGCTGGGAGAAGCAGGTCGGCGGCGACGGCGAGCTCGCCACGCTGCCGGAGGGGGTCGACCCGGCGCCCGTGGCCGGGGACTTCGTCATCGGGCTCGCCGCGGCGCTGCGGGAGGTCAACCGCGACGCGGGCCGCTTCCCGCTGCGGGTGCGGCTCTCGATCCACCACGGCACGCTGACGGCCGGGCCGTTCGGGCCCGCGGGCGACGCGCCCATCGTCGTCCAGCGGCTGCTGGACGCCGCGCCGCTGCGCCGCCTGCTGACCGACGACACGGACCGCGACCTCGCCTACGTCGTGTCGGACACGCTGTTCGAGGACGTCGTCCGGACCGGGTTCTGCGCCCTGCGGCCGCAGGCGTTCCAGCCCATCAAGGTCACCGCGAAGGGCGCCGCCTTCCGCGGCCACATCCTCACCGGCCGCGCGGCGCGCGGCAGCGGCACCGGCGGCACGGGAGGCGAGCGGGGCGGGCCCGGCGCGCGCGTCCTCGACTTCCCCGCGCTGGCGGCCCGCTGACCCCGCCGCCTCCGCCGGGAAGGGAACGGCCCGGCGCGGGGTTGCCCATGGAAACCGGTCTTTCCTGGAGGCGGACGATGTCGGACGAGAAGGCGCTGGCGAACCTGGTGGCGGGACGCGACCTCGGGGTCCTCGCGACCCTCAAGCGGGACGGGCGGCCGCAGCTGTCCAACATCAACTACCACTTCGACCCGGAGAGCGGGCTCGTCCGCATCTCGATCACCGCCGACCGCGCCAAGGCCCGCAACCTGGCGCGCGATCCGCGGGCGAGCCTGCACGTCAGCTCACCGGACGGCTGGTCGTACGCGGTCGCCGAGGGCGACGCCGAACTGTCGGCCGTCGCCGCCGACCCCGCCGACGCGGCGGTGGAGGAGCTGGTCTCGGTGTACCGGGACATCCGCGGCGAGCACCCCGACTGGGACGACTACCGCCGCGCCATGGTCGAGGACCGCCGCCTCGTCGTCCGCCTGCACGTCAACCACCTGTACGGCCTAGCCCGCTGAGGCGGCGGCGGGGGGCGGCTTGTGCCGGTGGTGCCCGGCTGACTACCGTTCGGTGATCAGCCACGGGAGAGAGCATGCCGTACGAGATCCAGCTCACCGCCACCTCGACCGCCACGCCCGAGGAACTGTTCCGGCATCTGGCCGTTCCGGAGGCGTGGGGCGCGTGGGGCGGGTTCCCCATACCCGCGAAGCAGGCCCGCAAGGGCGACACGACCACCTACGGCGTCGGGTCGGTCAAGAAGATCTGGCCCGCCAGCGAGCAGACCGTCGCCTACGAGCCGTACTCGCACTTCGCCTATAAGGCGTTGTCGGGCCTGCCCGTCCGCAGCTACCGCTCGGATGTGCATCTGGAGGCCGCCGGCTCCGGCACCGAGATCCGCTGGAACGCCGTGCTGGAGCCCCTGATCCCCGGTACCGGCCCCCTGACGCGCGCCGTGTTCCGGCTGATGCTGAAGAACTTCACCCGCCGGCTGCCGGCCCACACGGAGAACTGCCCCCCGGACTGCCC
>NZ_SMKB01000288.1:0-8270 GCF_004348575.1 Actinomadura sp. 7K534 | reverse complement strand
TCCCCGCCCCCCGCGGTTGAGCGGCGGGTTCACCTCACCCCCGATCCGAGCAGGCGGTTCGTGCTCCTACCCTTGAGGGGCCCAGTACGGGCGGCGTGTGCCACCTAAAGTTGGGGATCGGCATGGAAACGTATGCGGACTGGTTGCGCGCGCGAGGCGACGACGAGCTTCGTGCGCTGCTGTCCGCGCGTCCCGAGCTGCTCGCCCCCGTCCCCGCCGACCTGACCGCGCTCGCCGCCCGCGCCGCGACGCCCGCCGCGATCTCCCGCGCGCTCGACCGGCTGGACCGTTTCACGCTCGCCGTCCTGGAGGCCCTGCTCGTCCTGCCCGCCCCGGACGGCCCGGCGCCCGTCGCCGCCGCGGTCGCCGCCACCGCCGACCAGGTCGCCGGCGCGCTGGAGACGCTCCGGCGGTACGGGCTGGCCTGGGGGAACGGGACGCTGACCACGGCGCCCGGCGTCCGGCACGGCCTGCCGCACCCCGCGGGCCTCGGCCCGCCGGCCCGGGAGGCGTTCGCCGGATACCCCCCGGACCGGCTCATCGAGCTGATCACCGACCTGGCGGGGACGGCGCCGCGCGGGTTCGCCGACTCCGCGCGGCTCCTGGGGCGCCTCACCGAGCTGCTGGCCGAGCCCGGCCCCCTCATCGACGACGCCGGACCCGAGGCGCGCGCCGCCCTCGACGCCCTGGCGTGGGGCCCGCCGGTCGGGCGGGTCGCCGACGCGCGCCGCCCCGTCCGGGTCGCCACCGCCGTCACCCCGATCGAGCGGCTCCTCGCCCGCGGCCTCCTCGCCGCCGAGGACGACCGCACCGTCACCCTCCCCCGGGAGATCGCGCTGCACCTGCGCGGCGGGCGCCTGTTCCGGGACGTCCCGGCGGAGCCGCCGCCGCTGACGCCCGCGGGCGAACCGCGCGGCGAGGAGGTCGTGGTGCGCGCCGCGGCGGGCGAGGCGGCGGCGACCGTCCGGCTCATCGAGGAGCTGCTGGAGCGGTGGGGGCTGGAGCCGCCCCCGGTGCTGCGCAGCGGCGGCCTCGCCGTCCGCGACCTGCGCGCGGCGGCGACGCTCCTGGACGTCCCCGAATGGCATGCCGCGCTGCTCGTCGAGGTCGCGTACGCGGCCGGGCTGCTGACCCGCAGCGGCGACCTCGACGGCGAGTGGCTGCCCACCCCCGCCTACGACCTGTGGCTCATGCGCGACACCGCCGGCCGCTGGACCGAGCTCGCGCACGGCTGGCTGAAGTCCGACCGGGCCGCCGGGCTCGCCGGGGAACGCGACGACCGCGACCGGCTCATCAACGCGCTGAGCGAGGCGATGGTGCGCAGCAGCGCGCCGGCCACCCGCCGGGCGGTGCTGGAGATCCTCGCGGACGCGGGGCCCGGCACCGCCGTGACCGAGCCCGCCGTGCGCGCCCGGCTCGCGTGGCTGCGGCCCCGCCGCGGCGGCCCGATGCGCGACCGCCTCCTCGGCTGGACGCTGCGCGAGGCCGCCGTCCTCGGGTTCACCGGCTTCGGGGAACTGGCCCCCTTCGCCCGCGACCTCCTCGCCGGCGACGACCCGGAGCCGCGCCTGGAGAAGCACCTCCCCGCACCGGTCGACGAGATCCTCATCCAGGCCGACCTGACCGCGATCGCGCCCGGCCCGCTGGTCACCGACCTCGCCCGCGAGCTCGCCCTCGCCGCCGACGTCGAGTCCACCGGCGGCGCCACCGTGTACCGCTTCACGCCCGAGTCGGTCCGCCGCGCCCTGGACGCCGGCCGGACCGCCGCCGACGTCACCGAACTGCTGGCCCGGCACTCGGCGACACCGCTGCCGCAGCCGCTCACCTACCTCATCGACGACGTCGCCCGCCGGCACGGCCATCTGCGCGTGGGCGCCCTCGCGTCCTATGTCCGGACCGACTCGTCCAGCACGCTCGACGAGATCCTCGCCGACCGCCGCTCGGAGGTGCTGCGGCTGCACCGCCTCGCGCCGACCGTCCTCGCGTCCGGGCTGCAGCGGGCCGACCTCCTCGACGGGCTGCGCGCGATGGGCCTCGCCCCCGTCGCCGAGGCGCCCGGCGGCGGGGTGATCGTGACCCGCCCGGACGCGCAGCGCGCCGATCCCCCGCCGACCGCCGAGATCGTCCGGATCCGGCCGGAGGAGCGCACCGACGCCGCCATGCTGTCCGCCGCCGTCCGCGCGCTGCGCGCCGGCGACGAGGCGTCCGCGCACGGCGCCGAGCAGGCCCGGCTGCGCGCGGACACCCCGTCCGGCGAACCGCCCCGGTCCCCCGCGATGGCCACGATCGAGCGCCTCCGCGCCGCCGTCGAGCGCGGCGGGCGCGTCTGGATCGGCTACCTCGACCAGCAGGGCCAGGCGTCCAGCCGCATCGTGGAGCCGGTCCGCGTCGAGGGCGGCTTCCTCACCGGCTACGACGCCACCCGCGCCGCCGTGCACCGCTTCGCCCTCCACCGCATCACCGGTGTGTCCGAACTCGACGACGACCCCGCCCAGTAGCGGGCCGCGGGCGTTTCCGCAGGCCCGTGATCTTTCCTTTTCATCGCAGGCGAATTGCTTCCGGTGGGCGCGAACCGGCCGGTGCGGTGTCCGGTTGCGGACGCGGTGGAACCCTGCTTCGGTCGGCTTGGTCGTATTGGGTATCACAGCAGGGCGAGAGGAGACGGTCCGTGAGCGGATACGGAGGAAGCCCGCCGCCCGGCTGGCAGGACCCCTACGGCGGATCGCAGGGCTGGAGCGGCGATCCCCACGGCGGCGACCCCTACGGCGGAGGCGCGTACGGCGCCGGGTACTCCGGTTACGGCTACGGGCCGCCCGGGATGCCCACGAAACCGCCCCGCGACGCGAACACCGTCGCGGCCCTCGTCTGCAACATCGTCGGCGTGCTGCTGTGCTGCGGCGTCCTGTCCATCCCCGGCGTCATCACGTCCGCGATCGCGATGGGCCGCCTGCAGTCCGATCCCGAGTCCGCGCGGAAGCTGACGGTATGGAGCTGGGTGCTGTTCGGCGCGTCCGTCGTCTTCGGAATCATCTTCATCGTCATCTACATCTTCGTGGTCATCCTCGCCGAGACGAACGGCTACGACTCCACGTACTGACCCCGTTCCCCTTCTCCCCGCCTGCTCCCCGCCACGCCGCGGGACGCAATAACGCGGCGGTGCGCGGTGTTGGATCCTGTGGTCGCGTCCGGTGCGGGCCACGTGGCGTTCCCCTGGGGTAGCGTGCACGGGCGGTGCCCGGCCGGACCGGCACCGATCACCGAATCTCGACGGGGGCTCTCGCATTGACCGACGGTCCGCTCATCGTCCAGTCCGACAAGACGCTGCTGCTGGAGGTCGACCACGAGCTGGCCGACGCCTGCCGCAAGGAGATCGCCCCGTTCGCCGAGCTCGAACGGGCGCCCGAGCACGTCCACACCTACCGGGTGACGCCGCTCGCCCTGTGGAACGCCCGCGCCGCCGGCCATGACGCCGAGCAGGTCGTCGACACGCTGATCCGGTTCTCCCGGTACCCCGTCCCGCACGCCCTGCTGGTCGACGTCGCCGACACCATGGCCCGGTACGGACGGCTGCGGCTGGAGAAGGACCCGGTGCACGGGCTCGTCCTGTCGTCCTCCGACCGCTCGGTCCTGGAGGAGGTGCTGCGCGCCAAGAAGATCAAGGGGATGATCGGCGACCGGGTCGGCGACGACGCCGTCGCCGTCCACCCGAGCGAGCGCGGCGCCCTCAAGCAGGCGCTGCTCAAGCTCGGCTGGCCCGCCGAGGACCTCGCCGGATACGTGGACGGCGAGGCCCACGCGATCTCGCTCGCCGAGGACGGCTGGGAGCTGCGCTCCTACCAGCGGGAGGCCACCGACGCGTTCTGGCACGGCGGCTCCGGCGTCGTCGTGCTCCCCTGCGGCGCCGGCAAGACCATCGTCGGCGCCGCCGCCATGGCCCGCGCGGAGGCGACCACGCTCATCCTGGTCACCAACACCGTCTCGGCCCACCAGTGGAAGCAGGAGCTCATCCGGCGGACGTCCCTCACCGAGGACGAGATCGGCGAGTACACCGGTACGAAGAAGGAGATCCGTCCCGTCACGATCGCCACGTACCAGATCATGACGACGCGCCGGAAGGGCGCCTACGCGCACCTCGAACTCTTCGACGCCCGCGACTGGGGACTCGTCCTCTACGACGAGGTGCACCTGCTGCCCGCACCGATCTTCCGCATGACCGCCGACCTCCAGGCCCGCCGCCGGCTCGGCCTCACCGCCACCCTCGTCCGCGAGGACGGCCGCGAAGGGGACGTGTTCTCCCTCATCGGCCCCAAGCGCTACGACGCGCCGTGGAAGGACATGGAGGCCCAGGGCTGGATCGCGCCCGCCGACTGCGTCGAGGTCCGCGTCACCCTGACCGACTCCGAACGCCTCGCCTACGCGACCGCCGAACCCGAGGAGCGCTACCGCTTCTGCGCCACCACCGACACCAAGACCAAGCTCATCCAGGCGCTGGTGGACCGGCACAGGGGCGAGCAGACCCTCGTCATCGGCCAGTACATCGACCAGCTCGACGAACTCGGCGCGCTGCTGGACGCTCCCGTCATCAAGGGGGAGACCCGCGTCCGCGAGCGGGAGCGGCTCTTCGACGCGTTCCGCGCCGGTGAGATAGGGGTGCTGGTCGTCTCCAAGGTGGCGAACTTCTCCATCGACCTTCCCGAGGCGTCCGTCGCGGTGCAGGTCTCGGGTGCCTTCGGATCACGGCAGGAGGAGGCCCAGCGCCTCGGCCGCCTCCTGCGGCCCAAGGCGTCCGGGCAGGGCGCCCGCTTCTACGCCGTCGTCGCCCGCGACACCCTCGACCAGGACTACGCCGCCCACCGGCAGCGCTTCCTCGCCGAGCAGGGCTACGCCTACCGCATCGTCGACGCCGACGCAGTCCTCGCCGGCGACGAGATCTAGGTCCGAGGGGCCCCGGGTCGTCAGCGGCAGCCGGGATGCGGCCCGGCTTTGCTCACCACTTGGTCGAGCACGTCCCGCAGTCGGGCCAGCTCCTCTTCGGGGAGGTCGAACAGCGCGACGGCGTGCGCATGCCTGCCGTCGCGGAGCAGCGCGCGCTTACGCTCCCCCTCCTCGGTCAGCACCAGATGCTTGACCCGCCGGTCAGCGGGGTCGGGCCGCCGTTCGACGAGCCCGCGCCGCTCCAGCCCGTCGACGATGCCCGTCACGTTGGAAGCGTCGCACCGCAGCCACTCGGCCAGCCGCCGCATGGGGGCCGGCGCGTCCAGGTTCATCAGGGCCATCGCCTGGACGGGCGGCAGCCCCAGCTCCGCAGCCGCCGCGTCGAAGTTCGCCCGCAGCAGCCCGGCCACCTGGAAGACCGAGTCGGCCAGGTCGCCCACCAGCCGATCGACGTCCGCGCTCATGCCCCGATCATATTCGCTCCTTAACCGACTGGACTGTTGAGGATCTCAACTAAATGTGCGTAGACTGCCGAATAAGTTGAGCACCTCAACCATATACCTTCTCAAGGAGTACGGATGAGCATTCGGACCCAGAGTCTCGGTGTGGCCGGCGCCGTCGCGGCGGCCCTCGCGGTATGGGCGGTGGGAGAGCCCCTACTCGGGCACGACCTGGTCGTCGAGCAACCGGGCAAGGACGCCACCGACCTCGGGGCCGGGGCGTTCGCCACGTTCTCCTTGGCCGCCTCGCTTCTCGGATGGGCCCTCCTCGCCGTCCTGGAGCGCGTGACGGCCCACGGTCTCCGGATCTGGACGGTGGCCGCCCTCGCGGTCCTGGCCCTGTCCTTCTTCCCGTTGACCGGGGTGGAGGCGAGTGCGGGGGCGAAGACGGTGCTCGCCCTCGCACATGTCGCCGTCGCCGCGGTCCTCATCCCCGCCTTCCGGTACAGGCCGCCGCAGAGGCGGCGGGCCGGCGAAAGCGCCGAGGACGGGGAAGCGGTCGGCAGCCGGTGACGCGGAAGGCCCCGCACCTCGACGCGCGGACCGTCGAGATGCCGGGGCCACCCGCCGCCGATCAGTCGAGATCGTGCTCGCCCACCTTGACGGCGTTGACGAACACCGCCCATTCCGCGGGAGCGACGGCCAGCACCGGACCGTCCGGTGACTTGCTGTCCCGAATGCCGATGCCGGACCGCAGACCGGCGACCTCAACGCAGTTGCTCGACGCCTTACTGCGGGAACTCTTGCGCCAGCCGGCGCGCCAGAGAGCAGGACGGTCCATCCTTATCCTCCCTAGGGTCGGGAGGGCCCCTACCCTCACCCAGGCCATTCATCCGCAATGGCGAATTTCGGTTGCTCAAAATCTGAATTAAGCAGCGTCTCCTGGCTCCGAAAATGAGCATCAACCGCATTGGGCTTTGCCAGAGTGCGGCTGGCCGACAATTTCGCCCGCCAATCCGGTGCCGACCAGAGTTTCATTCGCCCGCCCGGAGGGCAAGGGCCGTTCGGCGCACCCGATCGAGCGTCGCAAAGCTATAGCTCGCCACGAATGTTCTGATCCTCCGCGTCCCTGGCACGGTTTTACTCGGTGAGGAGCGACCTCGTCGACCAGGGCGGACGCGTCGGGGCCCACGGCCGAAAATGGCTGGCCAGGCGATCGGAACGTTCCATAGCGTGGCCTCTGTCGGCCATCCGCCACCCTCGTCTCCTGGAGCACCGATGCCCCGCTGGTTGCTCGCTCTCGCGGCCGGCGCGCTCGTCTTCTACACCGACGACTACGTGATCGCCGGTGTGCTGCCCGAGATCGCCGCGTCCCTCGAGGTGAGCGTGGGCACGGCCGGCCAGCTCGTCACGGTCTTCTCCGTGACCGTGGCGGTCGCCGCTCCGCTCGCCGCGGTCGCGACGGCCCGCGTCCCCCGCCGGACGCTCCTGGTATCGGCCGCGCTCGTCTTCACCGCCGCCAACGCCGGAGCCGCAGTCAGCCCGACCTTCTCCGCACTGGTGGCCCTGCGGATCACGGCCGCGCTCGCCGCCGCCGCGGCGACGCCCGCCATGTTCGCGACCGCCGCCCGGCTCGCCGCCCCGGAGCGGACGGGACGCGCCGTGGCCGCCGTCGCGTTCGGCGTCACCGGCGCCATCGCGTTCGGCGTCCCGGCCGGGGCCTGGATCGGTGGTGCGGTGGGCTGGCGCGCGACGTTCGCCGTGATGGCGGCCGGGGGTGCACTCGTCGCCCTGGGCTTCTTCACCACGTTGCCACGGTGCGAGGCGGAGCAGGACGCTTTGCCCGTGCGGGCCCAGCTCGCCGTCCTCGGCCGCCCGGCCATCTCCTTCGGCCTGCTCGCCAACGTCGTGCTGATGTTCGGGTCGATGATGCTGCTGTCATACCTGGCGCCGTTCACCGCCGCACTCGCGAACGCGGACGTGACCGACCGCGGCGTCTTCTTCGCCTGCTCCGGGCTCGCCGGCATGGTCGGGATCTGGGCGGGCGGACGCGCCACCGACGCGTGGGGCGCCGACCGCACGCTCGTCGCCGGCGTGGGGGCGTTCCTCGCCACGATGGTGGCGTTGACCGCGCTGTGGCCGCTGCGTCCGATCTCGGTGCTTCCGCTGGTGGTCATCGTGACGATCTGGGGCGGCGCGGCATTCTGGAACTCCCCGGCCGTGCAGGCCAGGCTGCACGATCTCGCCGGGCCCGTCGCCACGCAGGCCCTGGCCCTCAACACGTCCGGCACCTATATCGGTGTCGCCATCGGCGGAGCCGTCGGTGGCGCGGTCCTGGACACCGCCGGCCCCGGTCTGCTCCCCCTCATCTCGGGGATGGCCGGTGTCGTCGCGCTCGCCCTCTTCATCGCCGCGGTCCGCCCCGTAGAGGCTTCTTCCAGCGCAGCGGTGGTGGACGAGTGAGCAGCCCACAGAAATGAGAAAGGGCCCCGCCATAAGGCGGGGCCCTTCCCTAATATATGTCCGGCGGTGTCCTACTCTCCCACACAGTCTCCCATGCAGTACCATCGGCGCTGAAGAGCTTAACTTCCGGGTTCGGAATGGGACCGGGTGTTTCCCCTTCGCCAAAACCACCGAACGTCTCAACGCACCACCCCCCACCAGGGGGCGTGCAAGTTCAACGTCCAAGCCGGCAAGGCTCAGCACATTCAATTAACAACACGGGTTGCCCAGGTTGTTTCCTGAGAACCACACAGGGACGCGAACAACTCTCGCAGCGGTTTGCTTTGAACGAATTGTGTGTTCAAGCCACTCGGCCTATTAGTACCGGTCAACTCCACACGTTACCGCGCTTCCATACCCGGCCTATCAACCCGGTCGTCTACCGGGAGCCTT
>NZ_SMKB01000287.1:0-8271 GCF_004348575.1 Actinomadura sp. 7K534 | reverse complement strand
GCCGTACCAGCCGATCGACCCCGCCACGGGCCAGCCCTTCCCCCAGGACACCGACGCGTCCGGCCAGCCCTACGTCCCGATCGACCCGGCCACCGGCCGTCCGGTCCAGCCGGACCCGAACGCCACCACGCAGTACACCCCCGCGGACCCCACCACGGCCCAGCCCTTCCCCCAGGACCCGAACGCCGCGGGCGGGCAGTACCAGCCGGTCGACCCGAACACCGGCCAGCCCTACGCGCCGGACCCCAACGCGGGGCCTCAGCAGTACCAGCCGGTCGACCCCAATACCGGTCAGCCGTACGCGCCGGACCCGAACGCCGCGGGCGGCCAGTACCAGCCGGTCGACCCGAACACCGGCCAGCCGTACGCGCAGGATCAGAATGCGGCGGGGCAGTATCAGCCCGTCGATCCCAACACGGGCCAGCCGTACGCGCCGGACCCCAACGCCGCCGGTCAGCCGTACCCGGTCGACCCGAACACGGGTCAGCCCTATGCGCCGATCCCGAACGCGGCGGGGCAGTACCAGCCCGTCGACCCGAACACCGGTCAGCCGTACGCGCCGGACCCGAACGCGGCGGCCCAGCAGTACCAGCAGATCGACCCGAACACGGGCCAGCCGTACCCGCCCATCGACCCCAATACGGGGCAGCCCGTGCAGGGGTACGGGTACCCGCCCGCGCTCAACCAGATGATGCAGCCGGCGCCCGGCCATCCCGGCCCGCAGCAGCCGCAGAACGCCGACAGCCTCAGCTCCGAGAACCTGCTCGGCGAGCGGCGCATCGCCCCGTCCTCGGGATGGCGGCGCGCCGTCTACAAGGCGACCGCGGGCGGCATCCACCCCGGCGAGTCGCAGAACGAGCTGCGCCGCAAGGACCTGATCGCCAGGGCGCGCACCGTTGTCGCGGGCGGGCACCACCGGGTCGCCGTCATGTCCCTGAAGGGCGGCGTGGGCAAGACGACCACCACCACCGGGCTCGGCTCGATGCTCGGGTCGCTGCGCGGCGACCGCGTCATAGCGGTGGACGCCAACCCCGACCGCGGGACGCTGTCGGACAAGGTGCGGCTGGAGACGGCCGCGACCGTCCGGGACCTGCTCAACAACCGGGACCAGATCCACCGGTACGCCGACGTGCGCGGCTTCACCTCGCAGAACGAGGCGCGGCTGGAGATCCTCGCGTCCGACCGGGACCCGGCGGTCAGCGAGGCGTTCAGCGCCGAAGACTACGCGGCCGTCGCGGTCGTCCTGGAGCAGTACTACTCGGTCTGCATCACCGACTGCGGGACCGGGCTGCTGCATTCGGCGATGGCGGGCGTGCTGAGCCTCGCCGACCAGCTGGTCCTGGTCAGCTCCCCGTCGGTGGACGGCGCCCGCTCCGCGAGCGCCACCCTGGACTGGCTGGAGGCGCACGACCACGGGCACCTCGTCCGCAACGGCGTGGTCGTGCTGTCGATGGTCCGCAACCGCACCCGCAGCCAGGTCGACCTCGACAAGCTCCAGGCGCACTTCGAGAGCCGCTGCCGCGCCGTCGTCCGCATCCCGTACGACGACCACCTGGAGGAGGGGGCCGAGGTCGAGCTGGAGCAGCTCGCCCCCGCGACGCGGGAGGCGTACCTGTACCTCGCCGCCGTCGTCGGCGACGGCTTCGCCTTCCAACGTCCCACCGAGTCCTGATCTCCGGCGGTACGGTCACGTCCTGTGGACGGTGTGTACGTGGGGAAGGCGGGCCCGGACGCCGCCGCCGACCGGGGCTGGCTCCTCGGCCACTTCAAGCCCGCCGGCGACCTCCGGCACAGCGACGAGGTCGAGATCAAGTGGGGCGTGCACCAGAAGGGCGAGCGCCGCGGCGAGTGGACGGAGGGCGAGCGGCGCACCGCGCTGCTCGTGCTGATCAGCGGCCGGTTCCGGCTGGAGTTCCCGGAGGGGGACGTGGTCCTGTCCGAGCAGGGCGACTACGTGGTCTGGGGACGTGGCGTCGACCACTCGTGGCAGGCCGAGGAGGAGTCGATCGTCATGACCGTGCGCTGGCCGTCGATCCCCGGCTACGCCGTCCCGGCCGGGCCGTGACGGCGTGCGTTCGGTCGTGCGTTAAGCGGTCGAAGGCGTGGTGCGGGGCCGCTATCGTGGGCGTGGACCGCCGGCGAAGGCGGTCACCGGGAGAGTTCGCATAGTGGACTAGTGCAGGCGCCTTGAAAGCGCCCAGGGCTGGGGACAGTCCTCGTGGGTTCGAATCCCACACTCTCCGCTCGATCCGGAACGCGGTCTGTCTGTGTAGAAACGGACAGACCGCCCTGTTGGGTATCCGTTACCCTCTTCGGCATGTCGCAGACACCCAATGATCCGGCAGGCACGACCCACCAGTTCCAGAACTTCGCCAACCAGGCGCAGCCGCAGAAGTCCGGGCCGAACATCGGCCTGATCGTCGGCATCGTGGCCGTGGTCGCCGTCGTCGCGATCCTCGCGGTCGCCCTCATGATGATGTGACCCGGGGCGGCGGGGCGTGCGGCCCGGCTACCTGCCGTTGCTGCTGAAGTGCTGGTAGTCCTTCGCGCCGCTCCATTCGCCGCCCCAACCCCAGCCGATGGAGTCGAACGCCCTGACGACCTTGTCGCCGGCGTGGATCATGCCGGGGGCCTTGCGGTTGCGGTTCTTGTACTTCGTGCAGTCCGGGTGGGCGATGCGTCCGTCCGCGTACACGTAGGGGTTCTGGCACGGGTTGATGTCGATGGCCAGGCCGTAGGCGTGCTGGGAGAAGGAGCTCGACCCGGTGGCGCGGCGGCAGTTGAAGGCGGAGGTGTTGTTGGCCTCGATCGAGTCGAAGTCGCTGCCCTTGTACTTGTCGACCGGCTCCATGCGTTCGATGGGGTACTTGTCGTCGAACAGCTTCCGGAACACGCCGACGAGGTCCTTGGCGGCCTTGGCGTTGACGACGAGCCGCCCCCCGGTGTGCGGCTTGTCGTCCATGCCCCAGTAGGTCATCTCGATCATCCGCAGTCCGGACACCGGTACCGGGCAGCCCGGGCGCCAGGAATGGGGGAGGTCGCCTCTGGTCACCTTCTTGACCTCGGCCTGGAAGCCCTGCTCGGTCGGCGCCGCCGACGGCGTGCCCGACGGGGTCCCGGTCGGCGCGGTCGCGGTGGGCGGTGTCGCGGAGGACGTCGGCTCGTCGGTGTCGCCGCCGCCGCACGCGGCCGCGGCGGACGTCGCGGCGATCAGCGCGGCGACCGCCGCGGCGCTGCGAATCGGCCTTCTACCTGGCATCTTTCAAGGATGGCACGTTCGGCGGCCTGGGTGTGACACCCTCGATCCACGACGTTGCGTTTGAATGCGCGCCCGCCGGAAAGAGGCCGGGACGGACGGGCCGTGAGCCGCATCGGTCCGCCGGGCATGTCGTCCGGCGGCCTCCGGCCCAAGGGAGCGGGATGGCGGAACCTCAGGAGAGGGACCTCCCTAGCCTCGAAGACGAGATCTTCGCCGTGGCGCACAATGTGGAGGTCGAACAGGCGGCACAGGCACATCCGCGGCTGCCCGCGGACAGGGCGCAGGTGCTCGCGGAACGCGCCCGTGCGTTCCTCGGCCAGGACGTCCGGTCGCTCGCGGCCGGCTTCGGCATCTTCTTGTTCGTGGACGCGGTCATGATGTGGGCGCCGCTGATGATGAGCCAGCGGCCGAGTTTGATGCCGCAGTTCATCACACTGCTCGTCCTGGCGTTCGGCCTGGGCGGACTGCTCGTCTGGAAGGTGGGCGGGCGGTGGCGGACGTTCGGCATAGGCATGATGCTCGCCTGGGTGTTCCTGACCCTGGTGTCCGTCGGCTTCCTCACCGGGGTCACCGCCCCGCTGTAGGGGGAGGGCTCAGGTGGAGGGGCCGACGCGCTTGAGGACGAGGGAGAAGGCGCGTCCGACGGCTTCGAGGTCCTCGGGCTGGATGACGTCGATGAAGAACGTCCGGACCGTCTCGACGTGGTCGCGGGCGGCGCGTTCGAGGGCGGCGTAGCCCTCGTCGGTCAGCACCGCGAAGACGCCGCGCTTGTCGTTGGGGCAGTTGTCGCGCTGCACCAGGCCCTTGGACTCCAGGCGGGAGCAGGTGTGCGACAGCCGGCTGCGCGACTGGCTGGCGTTCTCGGCCAGTTCCGCCATGCGCAGCCGCCGCTCGGGCGCCTCGGACAGCCGGACGAGGATCTCGTACTCGGAGACGGACAGCCCGTGCTTGGCCTTCAGGTCCCGGTCCATGACCTCGGTGAGCCGGACGCTGCCGTCCACGTACGCCCGCCAATCGCGTTGCTGGGCGGCATCGAGCCAGCGTGGTTCGCTCATGCCGGTCAGTATACGGCACAGGTTGAACATTCAACTAATGCTGGCTACCTTAACGGTAGCAGGAGCCGCGGCCTCCGTCCGCGGGAATAGTTGAATCATCAACTAGGTTGCCCGGGCACCGCACCGTCCGTGGTGGACGGGCACCCGACCGAGGGGAGCACCCCATGCCCGCCGTGATGGCCGATCCGCTGACCCTGCCCCGCCTGCCGCTGCTGTCCGAGTCCGAGACCGGCTGGCGCCGCGTCGCGAAGGTCGTGACCGCGCAGCGCCACCTGGAGGGAGAGGGCTTCCAGGTCAGGCGCCCCTTCCCGGGCACGGACCTCGCCCTGGCCGACCCATTCCTGCTCCTCGACCACATGGGCGCCGTCGAGTACGCGCCGGGCGAGGCGAAGGGCACCCCGTGGCACCCGCACCGCGGGTTCGAGACCGTCACGTACATCATCGACGGCGCGTTCCAGCACCAGGACACCACCGGAGGCGGCGGTCTCATCTCGGACGGCGCCACGCAGTGGATGACGGCGGCGTCCGGGATCCAGCACATCGAGCAGCCGCCGCCCGAACTGGTGGCCAAGGGCGGCCTGTTCCACGGCATCCAGCTGTGGGTCAACCTTCCCCGCGCGCAGAAGTGGGTCCCGCCCCGCTACCAGGACATCGAGGCCCGCGACGTCAAGCTCCTGGCCGCCGACGACGGGTCGTCCATCGTCCGCGTCATCGCCGGGTCGCTCGCTGGGTACGACGGGCCGGGCGTGACCTACACGCCTATCAACTACCTGCACGCGACGGTCGCCCCCGGTGCGCGCCTCGCCCTGCCCTGGCCGCGCGAGTTCAACGCTCTGGTCTACGTCCTCTCGGGACGCGGCACCGCCGGCGTCGAGGAGATCGCGCTGGACGAGGGGCAGCTCGCGGTCTTCGGTGGCTCGCACAACAAGGGGACCGGGGACGGCATCGTCGTCCGCGCCGCCGAGAGCCAGCCGGTCGCCGGCGCGAACGGCTGGGAGGTCCTCGTGCTGGGCGGCCTCCCGATCCGGGAGCCGATCGCCCGGTACGGCCCGTTCGTGATGAACACCCGCGAGGAGATCGTCCAGGCCTTCGAGGACTTCCAGGCCGGCCGCATGGGAACCGTCCCCGCGGAGAAGGTCCCCCACCGATCCGAACAGGACGAACCGCTCGCGTGACCCTCGCCTAGCTGCGCGATCAGGCTTCTTGAATCTCGCACCGGTCCCACCGCGACCACGCGCCGACCCGAACCGTCGCGATCGCGTCCGAAGGCAGGTTTCGAGCGAAGCAAGAAGCCTGATCGCGCAGCGAGCCCCCAGGGCGAGCCGGAGCGATGCAGCGATCGCACGCATTGTCCGCCGAAGGGAAGGCCCTCCAGGGCCCGACCGCCAAGGGCGATGCAAATAAGCGCGCTTCCGGTGTGACGGCGGTCTCCCATGCGCTACTGTGTTCGAGTAGTCGAACACAGGTTCGACCGACCTGAACGCTCGGCCGGGGAGGTGACGGGGTGGCGACGGTCGTCACGAGGGGCCCGGACGGTGCCGCACGCTGCAGGGCGCCGCGCGGGCACGCGACACGCCGTAGCGGTTTCTACGCAAATCTACGGCCCCAGCTATATCGCCTCATAGAGTCCGAGAGCGTGGACCCCGTGCGCAACCCCTACGCCCCCGGAGCCGGGCAGCGGCCTCCGGAGCTGGCCGGCCGCGACCGCGAGCTGAAGCAGTTCGAGGTGGTGATCGAGCGGGTCGCCCGCGGCCGTCCCGAGCGCAGCATGATCGTCACCGGGCTGCGCGGGGTGGGCAAGACCGTGCTGCTCAACGCGTTCCGGTCGATGGCGATACAGCGGCTGTGGGGCACCGGGAAGATCGAGGCCCGGCCCGACCAGTCGATCCGCCGTCCCGTCGCCTCGGCGCTGCACCGCGCGGTGCGGGAGCTGGCGCCCCGGCACCGCGCGCCCGACCGCATCGAGGAGTTCCTCGGCGTGCTCAAGGCGTTCGCGCAGGCGGGGCCGGAGCCGTCCGGCAAAGGGAAGGCCCGCGTGCACCGCTGGCAGCCCGGCATCGACGTGCCCGCCTCGCGCGGCCGCGCCGACTCCGGCGACCTGGAGATCGACCTGACCGAGCTGTTCGTGGACGCGGCGTCCGTCGCCACGGACGTCGGCGTCGGGATCGCCCTCTTCGTGGACGAGATGCAGGACATCCCCGCCGACGACGTGTCCGCGCTGTGCGCCGCTTGCCACGAGCTGTCGCAGGTCGGTGGCCCGCTGATCGTGGTGGGCGCCGGGCTGCCGCACCTGCCGGCCGTCCTGTCGGCCAGCAAGTCCTACTCCGAGCGCCTGTTCCGCTACGCCCGCATCGACCGGCTCGACCGTGAGTCGGCCGACCACGCCCTGCTCGCGCCCGCCGAACGGGAGGAGGTCACCTTCACCGAGGAGGCCCTCGACGCGCTGTACGGCGCGGCCGACGGCTACCCGTACTTCGTCCAGGCGTACGCGAAGGTCGTGTGGGACGTGGCACCCGACACCCCGATCACCGCCGACGACATCAAGGTCGCCGCCCCGGAGGCGGAGACCGAACTCGCGGTCGGCTTCTTCGGCAGCCGCTACGAGCGCGCCACCCCGGCCGAGCGCGACTACATGCGCGCGATGGCCATGCTCGGCGACGACCCGGTGCCCACCGCATCGGTCGCGGACGAACTCGGCCGCAAGCCGTCGAGCCTGTCACCCGCCCGCGACGGCCTCATCAAGAAGGGCCTCATCTACAGCGCCGAACGCGGCATGGTCGCCTTCACCGTCCCGCACTTCGGCAAGTTCCTCCGCTCCCAACCCGCCTGACCAAGTCGCCCCGCCGATACCGCCCTATCAGGCTCTCTAGCCCAGCCGCTAGAGAGCAATAGAAAGCCGCATCGACCGGCCTCGTCCGCAAAATATTCGGCTCTCTAGCAACACCCCTAGAGAGCCGTAGATTCTCCTCACGCGCCTCTGCACCTCTATAAGCCTTTCTAGCCTCCCCCGAAGACACGGCTAGAGAGTAAAGACGAGCGCCCGCACGCCCAGGACTTCATACGCGGCTATTGGACGTGTCCAAGAATCGGCTAGAGAGCGGGAGAGAGGCTCTTCTCCGGAGCCACCAGCGCCGCCCGGACGGTCCGGCCGCGTTCGGCGGTGGACACGGCGAACACGACCTCCATCTCCCGGTCGTCGACACGCGCCGGGAAGGCGAGGAACCGCCAGCAGCCCTCCCGCCACACGTCCAGGGGCAGGGCGCTAGTGACGACGTTCTCGTGCTCCACCCAGGCCGCGCTCTCGTACAGCGTCGCGTACGTCTCCTCGATCGGGCTCCGCCGCCGCTCGCACGGCATCACCGGACGTCCATGGCCGGGCGGCAGCCCCCGGCGGCCGAGCAGCGCCGACAGCTCCGGCGACAGCGCCGCGAACAACGCGAGCTCCACCGCGAGCACCAGCCCGACGAGCACCTCGACGTCCCGCAGCACGTCCAGGCCGGCGAGCGGCGCCTGCAGCGAGGCGATGGCGGCGCAGGTGAACAGCACCGCCCGCAACACGCTCCGCCGCCCGACCCTCCGCCCGCTCAGCCCGCCGAAGCAGCCGCACCCGGCGTCCGGCCGCCCGACCCGCAGCTCGCTGACCACCCAGGTCGCGGCGGCGAACGCCACCGCAGTCGCGAGACGCACCGACGGATGCGACGTCATCAGCAGCGCCAGCCCGAGCAGCCCCTCACCGACCCCGAGCCCGACCGTCATCCCCCGGCTGTCACGCAACGCCGACAACCGCGCGATCGCCGCCGGCACCGGCACGCCGTGCACATGGTCAGGCGCCTCCACCGCCTGCTCCCGCACCAGCAACTTCGCTAAGCACGCCGCCAGCAGCACCGCCGCGAGCAACACCACCTGCGAATTCTGAAACGCCGTCACCATGCCACTGCGCCCCCCGAAACCCCGCCC
>NZ_SMKB01000286.1:0-8342 GCF_004348575.1 Actinomadura sp. 7K534 | reverse complement strand
CACGTTCTGCACCCGCTTCAAGGAGCAGGTGGGGATGACGCCCACCGAGTTCCGCGGCCGCGCCCGCACCGCCGGCGCCGCCGCGATCCCCGGCTGCTTCGTGCTGCTGTGGGCCGGCGGCTTCCGCCCGGACGGCTCGTGCCCCTCGGCCGGGTCGGCGGAGTCGGCGGACGCGAGCAGGTCCTGCAGGCGCTGGTGGACGTCCTCGTAGATCTCCACGTGCCCGGAGACGGGCCGCGCGCCGAGTTCGCCGAGGCGGGCCACGGCGGCGTCCACGCGCGGGTCGCCGGTGGGGTCCGGCGGCGCGACGGCCGGGAAATCCGGCTTCTCGCCCACCGGCTCGTCCGCGACCGGGTCCGCCTTCGGTGCCAGCGCGGCGGCCGGTGCGACCGGCCCCTCCGCGACCTCGTCGGACATCACGTTTACCTCCCAGTAGACCCCGAGCGCCCGCGACAGGTCGCCTCCGGCTCATGCTGAACGCTACCTTCCCTGAACGACATCGTCGTCGGAGGAACGGGGAACGGCCTGACCATGGCGAACGAGGAGGACTGCCGGGCGGCGCTCGGCCATGTCGCGGCCCGCCTGGGGGATGTGGACGCCGACCGGTTCGCCGAGCACGCGGTCGAGCGGACGATCAGCTGCGTCATCCCGGACCTCGGGCTGGCGTACCGCACGCGCTTGCACGCGGGCGGGCTGGACCCGTTCGAGCCGGACGGCGACCCGAAGGCGGCGCAGGTCCGGCTGACCATGGACAGCGACGACCTCGTCGCGATGGCCCGCGACGAGCTGAACCCCGCCAAGGCGTGGGCGGCGGGCCGCCTCAAGATCGAGGCGAGCATCTTCGACCTGCTCCGCCTGCGCAAGCTCCTCTGAGGTCAGAGCGCGAGGCTCCCCAGGGCCTCCGTGAGGGCCTCAGCGGGCGGCGGTGCGCCGGTCTCCCAGGCGGCCGACGCGAGCGCCCGGAGGCCGTCGTAGGGGTCGCCGGAGCCGTCGACGGTGACGGCGTCCCCGTCGCGGCGGGCCGTCCAGCCCCCGCAGCGGTGGCCGCCGTCCGCACGGACGATCTCCGGGTGCGGGACGAGGAGGCCGGTCAGGTCGGGCGCCAGGTAGGTGGGCCGCCGGTTCGGCGGCGCGGTCAGGGCCTCCAGGGGGCCGGTGACGCCGGTGAAGACGAGGAGGCTGTCGGCGCCCCCGTTGTACGCGCCCTCGATGTCGGTGTCGAGGCGGTCGCCGACCACGAGCGGGTTCCGGGCGCCGGTGCGCCGGACCGACTCCTGGTGCAGCGGCCGTTCCGGCTTGCCGGTGACGATCGGCTCGACGCCGGTCGCGGCGCTGATCACGCGGAGCAGCGAGCCGTTCCCGGGGTGCGGCGGCCCGTCGCCGCCGGGGATGGTCAGGTCGCCGTTGGAGCCGACGAACAGCGCGCCCATGGCGACGGCCTGCGCCCCCTCGGACAGCAGCCCGTACCCGAGGCCGGGGTTGTAGCCCTGCGCGACGGCGGCGGGCCGGCCGGCCGCGGTCGACACCGGGCGCAGCCCCTGCGCGTACAGGGCGTGGCGCAGGCCCGTACCGCCGACGACGAGGACCTCCGACCCGGCGGGCAGTCGCTCGGCGAGCAGGCGCGCCGCCGCCTGCGCCGAGGTGACCACGTCATCCGCGTCCGCTGGGACGCCGACCTCGGTGAGCAGCGCCGCGACGGCCGACGGCGTCCGCGAGGCGTTGTTGGTCACGAACGCCAGCCGCTGCCCGGCCGCGCGGGCCTTGGCGAGCGACTCCGCCGCCGCGGGCACGGGCCTGCGGCCGACGTAGACGACCCCGTCGAGATCGAGCAGGGCGACGTCGTACGCCTCGCTCAGGGGACGGTCGCTGCCTTTCATGGGGCTCCTCATGACCGTGATCGTACGGGGAATGTTACCGATGGGTAAGGCACGAGGGGCACTGCGCGCACCCGCGCCTCGGGATCAGCGGCGCGACTTGAGCGTGGCCCTGGCGTGCCGCAGCGCCTTCGCGTAGTCCTCGTTCTCGGGACGCATCGCCGCCGCGAGCGCGAGGTGCCGCGCCGCGCCCTCGAAGTCGCCGAGGCGGCTCAGGGACAGGCCGAGGCCGAACCGCGCGTAGTCCTCGGCGGGCTCCTCCTCGACGATCGACCCGAAGCTCTCGGCGGCCGCGGAGAACCGCCGCGCCCCGAACTGGGCGCGGGCGAGGGCCTCGCGGATGCTGTGCGACCCCGGCTCGACCTCGGCGGCCCTGGTCAGCAGCTGCAGCGCGGCGCCGGGGCTGCCCGACCTCAGCAGCTCCAGACCCCGCGTGTACCACTCGTAGACCCCGCCTTCCGGAGGGGTGGTGTAGCCGCCTGGGCCGTCCCCCGGGGAATCCTCCGGCCGCCCGGAACCTTGATGACTCATGTGGACCTCCCCTCGCATTCCGACCGTACCCGCACAGCCGTAACACGCCCGGCGGTGGTTAGCATGCCCAAGGTGGACGACCTCCCCACCGGCCTGACGCCCCGGGAGTTCAGCGCCCGGGTCTTCGGGACCTCGGAGCCCCCGGCGGGCCGCGGCCTGGAGCTGGCGCCTTTCCACGGCGTCCGCTACGCCGCCGACGTCGCGGGCGACCCGGCGACGGTCACCACGCCCCCGTACGACCTGATCGACGAGGCCGGGGCGCTGCGGCTGCTGGCGGGCGGCGGGTACAACATCGTCCGGATCAACCTCCCGCGCGCGGCCGGGGAGAGCTACGCCACGGCGGGCGAGAGGCTGCGCCGCTGGCTCGACGAAGGCGTCCTCACCGTCGACCGGGACCCGGCCCTGTACGTCTACGAGGCGTCCCGGGGCGAGACGGTCCTGCAGCGCGGCCTGGTCGGCGCCCTGGGCCTTCGCGCGGAGTCGGAGGGCGTCGTGCTGCCGCACGAGGACGTCTTCCCCGGTCCCGTCCGCGACAGGCTCGCGCTGATGGCGGCCGCGAAGGCCAACCTGGAACCGATCTTCCTGCTGTACGACGGCGGCGGCGACGCCATCGCCGGGATCGTCGACGGCGCGGCGGACGACGAGCCCCTCATGGAGTTCTGCGCCGACGACGGCCTCACCCACCGGCTGTGGCGGGTCACCGACCCCGCACTGCACGCCCGGGTCGCCGCCGACCTCCGCGGCAAGCGGGCGCTCATCGCCGACGGCCACCACCGCTACGCCACCTATCGCGCCCTCCAGGCCCGCCACCACGCCGCGGGCGACGGCCCCGGCCCCTGGGACGCCGGGCTGGCGCTGCTCGTGGACTCCTCGCGCTACCCGCCCCACCTGGGCGCGATCCACCGGGTCCTGCCCGGCCTCAGGGTGGAGGACGCCGTCGAACAGGCCCGGAAGGTCTTCCGTGTCACCGACTTCAGGGACGAGGCCACGGCGCTCGAAGCGCTCGCTGGCGAGACCGGTCCCGCCTTCCTTCTCGGCGGGGGCGACACCCTGCATCTCCTCACGGACCCCGATGAGGCTGCTTTGAGCCGGGCCATGCCGTCCGAGCGCTCACCACGGTGGCGGCGGCTCGACACCGCGGTGCTCGACCACGTCCTCATCGGGGGCCTCTGGAACGTCCCTGAGAACGAGAACGCCATCGAGGTCGTGCACGACGACCCGTCCGCCGCCCTGGCGCGCGCCCGGCGGAACGGCGGGACGGCCGTCGTTCTGAACCCCCTCAAGGTCGAGGACGTCGTGGCGGTCGCCGAGGAGGGCGAGCGCGTTCCCCGCAAATCCACATCGTTCGGCCCCAAGCCCCGCACCGGTCTCGTCCTCCGGCTACTTCGGGACGATCTCCGCTAATAGGGGGCGGGGTGGCCGTTATGGGCCGTCAGGGCCGATGATCGGGGGATGAACACGACGACCACGGTCACGCCCCTCGGCGGGGACGTCTACGAGATCGATACGCGGATGGCGGGGTACAGCGGCATCACCGCCGGCTATTTGATCATGTCCGACCGGCCGTGCCTGGTGGAGCCGGGAACGTCCGGGTCGGCGCCCGTCGTGCAGGCCGCGCTGCGGGAACTCGGCGTCGGCCCCGACGACCTGGCGACGGTGGTCGTGACGCACATCCACCTCGACCACGCGGGCGGCGTCGGCGACATCGCGCGGATGTACCCGCAGGCGGAGGTCGTCGTCCACGAGAAGGGCGCCCGGCACCTGGCCGACCCGTCCAAGCTCATGCGCAGCGCCCGGATGGTCTACGGGGACGCCCTCGACACGCTGTTCGGCGAGCTGAAGCCGACGGACGCGGCGCGCATCCGGGCCGTCGAGGACACCGGCACGGTCGACCTCGGCGGCGGGCGGCGCCTGGACTCGCACTACTCCCCCGGCCACGCCAAGCACCACGTCGGGCTGATGGACTCCCACACCGGCGACCTCTACGTCGGCGACGCCGCCGGGATGTACATCCCGGAGACGGCGGACGTGAAGCCCGCGACGCCGCCACCCGACTTCGACCTCGACACCACGCTCGAGTCGATCGGCAAATTCCGTTCGCTGGGCCCGCAGCGGCTCCTGTTCGCGCACTACGGGCCCGTGACCGAGGTGGACGACACCCTCGAACGGTCGGCGGAGGAACTGCGGGTCTGGGTGGACGCCGTCCGCGACGCCAGGGACCAGGGCCTCGACCTCGACCACGCCGTCGCGATGGTCGTCGACCGCACTAAGGACCGCTACGCCATCACCGCCGACGGCGTCGACCCGGAACTGGCCGCCAAATACGAGGTCCTCACCAGCGCCGAGAGCAACGTGGCCGGCATCATGCACGCCCTGGACAAGAACGCCTGACGCCCTGTCCAGGGCGGGAGATCCTCAGCGGCGGAAGGGCCCGGTCACCTCGAACGTGTAGCCGTCCGTGCCGGCGATGAACCCGCTCTTGCCGCGCTGGGACGAGAAGTACAGGCGCGAACCGTCCGGGCTGAACGCCGGGCCGGTGATCTCCGAATCGCCGTGGCCGTTCAGACGCAGGAACGGGGTCACGATCCCGTCGGTGGTGATCAGGTTGATCTCCATGTTGTCTCCGTCCTCGGCGACGAAGAGGTCCCCGCCCGACGTGGCGGTGACGTTGTCGACGCCCTGCAGCGGCGCCTCGCCCTCCGCGACGAGGTCGTCGTCGTAGGCGATGTCCAACCGCTCGGCCGCCGCGTCATAGGCCCACACACGGTTGTCGCCCTTGGTGGTGAAGTAGCAGACACCGTGCGTGTAGTAGCAGCCTTCACCGCCCCTGAAGTGCATGGCTTCGGCAACCTGCTCACGGGTCGGCGTAAGCCAAACCTCCGGGTTGGGCACCCTCGCCCATTGGACGGGGCCCGTTCCCGAGCCGACGAGCACTTCGAGCGTCCCCGACGACAGGTCGCCCCACGTCTGCGGCCGGAAACGGTAGAAGCACCCGTCGGACTGGTCCTCGGTGAGGTAGACGACCTTCCGCTCGGGGTCGGACGCCGCCGCCTCGTGCTTGAACCTGCCCATCGCGGGACGCGCAACGGCCGAGTTCTGGCCTCGCGGGTCCGTCTCCCACACGAGACCGAGGTCGTGCTCCTCGCACGACAGCCACGTGTTCCACGGCGTCGCGCCTCCGGCGCAGTTCAGCGTGGTGCCGTTCAGCGTCCGGTACGCGGACGTGATCCGGCCGGACGCGTCGAACCGTATGGCGGACACGCCGCCGACGAGCGGGACCTCCGAGTTGCTGACGTAGATCCAGCCGTCCCCGTCGCTGAAGCACGCACCGCCGTCGGGCGCGGGATGCCAGGTGTACCTCGTCCCCTCGACGCGCCGGAGCGAGCGCGCGACGACCCGGCCGGTGAACCCTTCCGGAAGCTCCAGGCCGTTGCCGTCCGCCGCCCGCAGCGGCCCGTACGGGCTTGGACCGGGCTGTGCCGGACCGGACGCGAACGCCTGGTGCCACAGGGCTCCCGAGAAGGCGGCGGTTCCGCCGGCGACGGCGGTGGCGCGCAGGAACATACGGCGGTTCAGGGGCATGGCGAACTCCAAGAGTCGATCACCACCGGACGTGTCCGGCGGCCCCCGATCGGCGCGATCCCGTGAATATCGAGCGAAACCTACCCGCCAGTCAAGTAGGGCAGGTCATCCGGTGTGCGGCGGCTGCTCCCCGTCGGCGGGCTTCGGCTCCAGGAACACCGCGGGCACGTCCGGCACGTCCTCGTCGGGCGTCTCCGGCACCTCGGGATCGGCGGCCTTGAACTCGATCCCGGTCGCCGGCGCCCCTTCGGCTGCGGCCACGTCTCCGGGAGCGGCTTCGTCCCCGGGAGCGGCTTCGTCCTCCGTGACGACGTCCCCGCCGTCTTCGAGGGAGCCCTCCCCGGTGTCGATCTCCTCGGCGCCCGCATTCTCGGCGCCGGCGTCTTCGACGTCGCCGTCCTCCGTGTCGATGATGTGGAGGCCCTCGAGTTCGGCGTACCGCTCGGCTGCGTCGGTCTCGCCGTCCCGGTCGGCCGCCGCGGCGCGCGCGAACCAGTCGGACGCCTCCTCCGCGCGTTCCGCCTCGACGAGCGCGTCCGCGTAGGCGTAGAACAGCCGCGCCGACCACGGCCGTAGCCGCCGGTCGCGGAGCTCGGGGATCTGCAGCGTGACGACGGCCGCGTCGTACTGCCCGAGGTCGCGGCGCACTCCCGACTCCACGATGCGGAGCTCGACGAGCCCCATCGGGTCGAGGTTCTTCGCCTCCGGCGACTTGATCAGGTCGAGGGCGCGCTCGGGACGCCCGAGCCCGCGTTCGCAGTCGACCATCAACGGCAGGTAGGAGACGTCACCCGCGCTGAGCCGGCGCGCGGCCCTCAGCTCGGCGAGCGCCTCGGCCCATTCGCCCGCGTGGTAGGCCGCGATCCCGGCCGCCTCCCGGACGACCCCGACGCGCGACGCGAGCCGCCGCGCGGCCCGCGCGTGCTTGTAGGCCCGCTCCGGCTCCTCGTCGGCGAGCCGGCCCGCCATGACGAGATGACGGGCGACCTTCGTGGCCAGTTCTTTCGGCAGCGTGCGCAGCTCGGTGCGCGCGTCGACGTCCAGCTCCTCGCCGGTGACGTCATCGGGCAGGATCGGATCGTCGTGCTTCGGTGCGGGACGCTCACGCTCGTCCGTGCGCGTCCGCCGGTCGGGACGGTCGCCGCGCGGCCCGGAGGGGCGTCCTCCGCCGTCCTGCGGGCGCTTCGGGCCTCCGCGGCCCTTGAAGGGACGGTCCCGGTCACGGTCGCCCTTGAAGGGACGGTCCCGGTCACGGTCGCCGGGGCGTCCCTCGCGCCGGCCTTCGAACCGCCCTCCCCCAGGACGCCGCTCGTCGCGCCCGCCACGGCCGTCGCGGCCTTCACGATCCTGGAAACGTCGCTCTCCCTGGCCGCTACCGGCCTGCCGTCCAGCCGGGCGTCCCTCTCGGCTCGGGCCTCCGCTCTGAGCGGGGCGAGGACCGCCCCTGGAGGCCGGAGGCCGCCCCTCGCGGCGCTCTCCGCCACGAGGCCCGTCGAACCGGCCTTCCCGCCGCTCACCGCGCGGACCGGCAGGACGGCCTTCCCGGCGATCGTCCGGCCGCCGCTCACGGGACTCGGTGCGCCGGTCGTCCGACCGCTTGAACGGACGGCCCGGCTTGCGGTCGTCACGCTGACCGCGAGCGTCGCGGTCCTTGCCCTTCCAGCCCCCGCCGTTCGGACGGCCCCGTCCGCCCGGCGCACCGCCGGCGCGGGGCGATCCCTGGCGGGGTCCACCGCTCCTACGGTCCCCGGAACCACCCGGGCGGCCACGAGCGCCGCTTCCGCGACGGGGCGGCGTATTCCGCCCCCCGTTGTCGCCCCGCCGCTCGCGGCTGTCGTCGCCGCGGCCGTCCTCTTCCGCGCTCATCACGTCCGTCACTGTTCTTGAAGGTGGTTCGTGGACTCTTGCAGCCTACTTTGCAACCCCACGACATGCGTCGAGGGCCGCCCCATGAATCGGGGCGACCCTCGACCAATATATGTCCGGCGGTGTCCTACTCTCCCACACAGTCTCCCATGCAGTACCATCGGCGCTGAAGAGCTTAACTTCCGGGTTCGGAATGGGACCGGGTGTTTCCCCTTCGCCAAAACCACCGAACGTCTCAACGCACCACCCGTAACAGGTGGGCAAGTTCAACGTCCAAGCCGGCAAGGCTCAGCACATTCAATTAACAACACACGGGGTTGCCCAGGGTTGTTTCCTGAGAACCACACAGGGACGCGAACAATCTCTCGCAGCGGTTTGCTTTGAACGAATTGTGTGTTCAAGCCACTCGGCCTATTAGTACCGGTCAACTCCACACGTTACCGCGCTTCCATACCCGGCCTATCAACCCGGTCGTCTACCGGGAGCCTT
>NZ_SMKB01000285.1:0-8439 GCF_004348575.1 Actinomadura sp. 7K534 | reverse complement strand
GAACCGGAACCGCACCGCCGGCCGGAACCGACGCCCCCGCGCCCGCCGCCCCGCACCGCGACTGACGGAGGAACCGCCATGGACCTTTTCACCGGCCGCTCCAACGGCACCGGCCCCGTGGACGGCCTGGCCGCCTTCGTGCGCGGCACCGCCCCGGACGCCAAGACGCGGGCGCGGATCGCCGACGCCGTCCCCGCCGAGTTCTTCACCGTCCCCGACGGACTCACCGCCCGCGACCGGCAGGAGCTCACCTACCGGCGGCTGCGCCGCGCCGGGCTCGCCGCGCCGCCCGCCCCCGAACTGCTCGACGACCCCCCGGCGCTGTGCGCGCTGCTGGAACGCGCCGCGATCGCCGACCCCGCCCTGTTCCACGTCATGCTGCTGCACTACACCCTGGCGCTCGGCCCGATCCTGCGGTTCGGCGCCGGGCAGGACGGCCCCCGGCGGGCCCGCGACGACCTGGAGTCGATGACCTCGTTCGGGACGCTGCTGATGACCGAGGTCGGCCGCAGCAACAGCCACCTGTCGCCCCGCACCGTCGCCCGCCACGACCCCGCCACCGGCGGGTTCGTCCTCACCACCCCCGACGCGCAGGCCGCCAAGTTCCCCACCAGCACCGCCCACCCCGGCGTCCCGAAGACCGCCGCCGTCTACGCCACCCTCGTGCACGGCGGCGCCGAGCGCGGCGTGTTCGTGTTCGTGGTGCCGCTGCGCGGCCCCGGCGGCGACGTCCCGCCCGGCATCCGCGTCGTCGCCGCGCCCGAGACCACCGGCCTGCAGGTCGACTACGCCGCCGTGCTGCTGGACGGCCTGCGCGTCCCCTACGAGGCGTGGCTGCGCGACGGCGCGTCCATCGACGCCGCCGGCGGGTTCCACGACCCCGCCGGGGACCCGGCCGCGCGGCTCACCCGCTCGATGGGCATCGCCCCCGCGGTGTGGCGGGCCGTGATCTCCGCCTCGGCCGCGATCACCCGGGCGTCGGCGGGCATGCTGCTGGCGCACTCGGCGGGCCGCGCCACCCTCGGGCGGCTCGCGCCGCAGCGCCCCCTGACCGACTACCGCAACCAGCAGGAGGCCGTCCTCGGCGCGCTCGCCGCCGGGTACGCGCTCACCGCCGTCGCCGCCCACGCCCAGTCCCGCCGCACCGCCGCCGACGCCCCGCCCGGGCAGGACGGCGCGCGAGACGGCGGGCAGGACGGGGGGCAGGGCGGGCCGGAGACCGCGTGGGCGCCGTGGTCGGCGGTCGACCGCGACCTGGCGCTGCTGAAGGCCGCCGCGACCGCGCAGGCGCAGCGGACGGTGTCGGCGTGCCGGGTGCACAGCGGCGCGCCCGGGTTCGCCGCCGTCGAGCGCCTCAACGCCTACCGCGGCCTGTCGCACGCCTACCAGAACGCCGGCGGCGACAACGACCTCATCCGCTACGACACCGCCCGCGCCATGGCCGACCTGGACCGCTACGCCCCGCCCGACCCCGGCGCGGGACCGCCCGACGGCGGCGACCTGCGGTCCCCGGCGGTGTGGCTGTTCCTGGCCCGCGACACCGAGCGCCGCATGCGCGACCGCCTCGCCGCGCGGATCGGCGACGCCGCCGCGGCCGGCGACGACGCCTTCACCGCCTGGAACGGCAACCTCGCCCTGGCCGGGCGGACCGCGTCGGCGTGCGCCGACCGCGTCGTCCTGGAGATCTGCGCCGCCGCCGCCGACACCGGGCCGCCCGAGCTGCGGGCCGTCCTCGGCCTGCACGCCCTGGACCTGCTGGAACGCCGCGCCGCCGACCTGCTCAACGAGGGCGCGGCGCCGCCCGGCATCGTCGACGAGATCTGGGCGGCGCGGCGGCGGGCCTGCGACGAGCTCGCCCCCCGCGCCGGCGACCTGGCCGCCGCGTTCGAGCTGCCGCCCGAGGTCACCGCGCCCGCCGCGTTCCTCGGCGGCCCGTGACCCGCGGCCACAGCCCCGGAGCACACGGTGACGGGCCGGTCCTCCCTTGCCGGGGGCAGGGGAGGAATAGGGCCACGCCACGCCGTGAATTTGCCAAGGAGGCGGGGGAACCAGCACGAGGTGGCTACCGTTCTCGTAAGACAGACGAACCGTGCGCGGGTGGACCGCACCCGCACAGGCCGATACGGAGGTAGACACAGTGGGAGTCAGTCTGAGCAAGGGCGGCAACGTCTCGCTGACCAAGGAGGCTCCCGGACTGACCGCCGTCGTGGTCGGGCTGGGCTGGGACGTGCGGACCACCACCGGGACCGACTTCGACCTCGACGCCAGCGCCCTGCTGTGCTCGGCGGAGAACAAGGTGCTGTCGGACCAGCACTTCGTGTTCTTCAACAACCTCAAGAGCCCCGACGGCTCGGTCGAGCACACCGGCGACAACCTCACCGGCGAGGGCGAGGGCGACGACGAGCAGATCAAGGTGAACCTGGCCACCGTGCCCGCCGAGATCGCCAAGATCGTGTTCCCGGTGTCGATCTACGACGCCGACAGCCGCCAGCAGAGCTTCGGCCAGGTCCGCAACGCCTTCATCCGGGTGGTGAACCAGGCCGACAACAGCGAGATCGCCCGCTACGACCTGTCGGAGGACGCCTCGACCGAGACCGCGATGGTCTTCGGCGAGCTCTACCGCAACGGCGCCGAGTGGAAGTTCCGCGCCGTCGGCCAGGGCTACGCCTCGGGCCTGTCGGGCATCGCCTCCGACTTCGGCGTGAACGTCTGAGCGGAGCCGCATCGCGGCGGGGCGCCCCGGGACCCGGTCCCGCGGCGCCCCGCCGCCGTCCCGGCCCCGCCGCACGCGGCGGCCGGGGCGGGCGCGGCGCGGTCAGCCGAGGAGCTCCTCGCGCAGCCGCGTCTTCAGGATCTTCCCGCCGGGGTTGCGGGGCAGGCCCTCGCCGCGGAACCAGTAGTGGACGGGCACCTTGAACCCCGCGATCCGCTCGCCCAGGAACCCCCGCAGCTCCTCCTCCGACACCGCCGCGCCCGGACGCGGCACCACCACCGCGCCGACCTCCTCGCCGAGCACCTCGTGCGGGACGCCGATCACCGCGCAGTCCGCCACCGCGGGATGCTCGTACAGGGCCGCCTCGACCTCGGCGCAGTAGATGTTCTCCCCGCCCCGGATCAGCATGTCCTTGGCGCGGTCGACGATGTAGACGAACCCGTCCTCGTCCAGCCGCGCCAGGTCGCCGCTGTGGAACCAGCCGTCGACGAACGCCTGCGCGGTCGCCTCCGGCTTGTTCCAGTACCCCTTGATCACGTTGGGGCCCTTGATGAGCAGCTCGCCCACCTCGCCCGGCGGCAGCTCCGCGCCGGACGGGTCCACCACCTTCACGTCGCACACCGCCACGGGCGGGCCGACGCTCTCGGGCCGCTCCAGGTAGTTCACACCGCCGTTGTAGGTGGTCACCGACGAGGTCTCGGTCAGCCCGTAGCCGTTGCCGGGGACCCGCTCGGGCAGCCGCTCCCGGATCTTGTCGACCAGCGCCGGCGCCGCGGGCGCGCCGCCGTAGCTGACGCCGGTGAGGCTGGAGGTGTCGAACTCGCCGAAATCGGGGGAGGTCAGCACCTGCCACGCCATCGTCGGCACCCCGCCGAACCCGGTGACGCGCTCCCGCTCGATCAGCTCGAGCGCGCCCCGCACGTCCCACTTGTACATCATCACCACCGTGCCGCCCTGCAGCGCGCTGGTCACCAGCACCGAATGGCACCCGGTGGCGTGGAAGAACGGCACGCTCAGCAGCGTCACCCGCCGCTGCGGCGCCGTCAGCTCCTCCAGGCTCCGGCCCGCCCGGACACCGCCGGAGATGACGCCGTAGGCGAGGCTCACCGGATTCGTGGTGATGTTGCGGTGCGTGCCCAGCGCGCCCTTCGGGCGGCCCGTGGTGCCGGAGGTGTAGAAGATCGTGGCCTCGTCGTCGGGATCGATCGCCACGTCCGGCAGCGACGCCGCCGCGGGGTCGCCGACGTCGCCCAGGACGTCCTCGAACGCCTCGCACCCCTCCGGGACGGCGCCGCCCCCGCGGGCCACCACGCACGGCACGCCGAGGCCCGGCAGCACACCCGCGAGGCGTTCGGCGCGCTCGGCGTCGGCGACCAGGACCTTCGCGCCGCTGTCGGCCAGCCCGTACTCCAGTTCCGCGGCCGTCCACCAGGCGTTCAGCGGCACCGCGACCGCGCCCGCGACGGCCGCGCCGAAGAACGCCACCGACCACTCCGGATAGTTGCGCATCGCGATCGCGACCCGGTCGCCCTTGGCCACGCCGTACCGGTCGATCAGGACCCGCGCGAACGCCGCGGCCCGCGCGTAGTGCTCGGCGAAGCTCAGCCGGTCGCCCTCGTAGACCAGGAACGCGGCGTCGCCGTGCAGCCGGGAGATGTCCAGGATCTCCCGCAGCGTCGGCGGCGCGTTCTTCCACACGCGGGTCCGGACGCCGCGGACGTCGACCTCGTCCATCTCGAACAGCCGCCCCGGCGCCGTCATCGCGGCCCTGACCTCGGCGATGTCCGGCAGCGCCGCCGCCCCGGCCCCGGTCGGTGCGGTGCCGGTCGATGCGGTGCCGGTCGGTGCCTCCGTGGCCGGTGATTGCTGGTCGTGCACGTCGCGCCTCCCGCGGGGTCACCGGCGCGCCCCGCGCGGCCCGATCGCCGAACACGGTTCGGTGCGCCGTGCCCGAAATCTATGATCCGCGTCACGCGCAGGTCAACGACCTCTGCCGCCCCTCGGCCGGCTTCGGGCTGTGCCCGTGCGGCCGCGGCCGCGGGAAGCGGCGCCGTGTGGACGCCTGTTCCGGGCGCCGGAAAGCGGTGGTCTTGAGGAAGATCCCTGCCTGCGACAATGGGGGCATGAGCGAACGCGGGCCGATCGAATACTGGTTGTCGGACATGGACGGCGTCCTGGTGCACGAGGGCCGGCCCGTGCCCGGCGCGGAGGAGTTCATCCGGCGGCTGGCGGCGTCGGGCAAGCCGTTCCTGGTCCTGACCAACAACTCGATCTACACCCGCCGCGACCTGTCGGCGCGCCTGGCCGCGGCCGGGCTGGCGGTGCCCGCCGAGTCGATCTGGACCTCGGCGCTGGCGACCGCCCGGTTCCTGGCCGACCAGCGGCCCCAGGGGTCGGCGTACGTGATCGGGGAGGCCGGGCTCACCACCGCGCTGCACGAGTCGGAGTTCACGCTGACCGACATCGACCCCGACTACGTCGTGCTCGGCGAGACCCGCACCTACAGCTTCTCCCAGATCACCCGCGCGATCCGGCTGATCGAGGGCGGCGCGCGGTTCGTGGCCACCAACCCCGACCCGATCGGCCCGTCCCCGGAGGGCTCGCTGCCCGCCTGCGGCGCCGTCGCCGCCATGATCACCCGCGCGACGGGGGTGGAGCCCTACTTCGTCGGCAAGCCCAACCCGCTGATGATGCGGACCGCGCTGAACCGCGTCGGCGGGCACAGCGAGTCCACCGCGATGATCGGCGACCGCATGGACACCGACATCGTCGCCGGCGTGGAGGCCGGGCTGGAGACGATCCTGGTACTGACCGGCGTGACCGGCAAGGACGAGATCGCGCGGTTCCCGTTCCGCCCCGGCCGCGTCGTCGACTCCGTCGCCGACCTCATCGACCTGGTCTGACCCGCCCCGAGCGGGCCGGGCCGGCGGGTGTCAGCCGAAGGCGCCCAGCGCGGTCATCATGCCCATGACGTCGGACACGACCCAGTATTCGGCGAAACGCCCGTCGCGGGCGCGGAAGATGTCCTGGCCGCGGAAGGAGACGGCCGTGCCGGGCTCGGCGGTCGCGCCGGGGAGGCCGCCGCGGTAGGTGCCGTGGAAGGTCCAGCCCGCGGCGACCATGCCGGACCCGCCCGCGGCGTCATTCGGTTCACCGGGGACGGGGCCGATGACGGGCCCCGCGTCCAGGGCGGTGCGGACGTCGGCGAAGTACTCGTGGGAGCGGCGGACCTGCTCGGCGGCCCCGGCGGGGCCGTGCACCTGCAGGTCCGGCCAGTGCCCGACGAAATCGGGGGTGAGGATCCGGTCGGCGACGGCGAGGTCGCCGGTCCACACCTCGAACAGCCAGCGGCGGTACAGCTCGTCCAAAGCGTCCATGGTCCTACGCTCGGTGCCCCCGGCGGCCCGCGTCAAACCGCCCGCCGCCGGGCACCCCTACACTCGGGGACGACCATGCGCACGATCAGGCGGGGCGGCTCCCGCGAGCTGGAGATCCGCAAGTCCCGTTTCATCTGCACGCTCGCACGCGCCGCCGACGAGGCCGAGGCGGTGGAGTTCCTCGCCCGGCACCGCCGCGCGCACCGCGACGCCACCCACAACTGCACCGCCTACGTCGTCGGCGAGCACGGCGAGATCGCCAAGAGCAGCGACGACGGCGAACCCGCCGGCACGGCCGGGATCCCGATGCTGGAGGTGCTGACCCGCCGCGGGCTGACCGGCACCGCCGCGGTCGTCACCCGCCACTTCGGCGGCGTCAAGCTCGGCGCCGGCGGCCTGGTCCGCGCCTACGCCAAGGCCGTCGCCGACACCGTCGACGCCGTCGGGGTGGTGGAGCTGCGCCCCGTCGTGACCGTCACCGTCGGCGTCGGGCACGCGCAGGCCGGGCGGTTCCTCGGCGACCTGCACGCCCGCGGCGCCCAGCCCGCCGACGTCCGCTACGGGCAGGACGTCGAGGCCGACGTCGCCGTGCCCCTCACCGAGCTGGCCGAGTTCGAGGCGTGGGCCGCGCGGGTCACCGCCGGCCGCGCGGTGCTGCGGCGCGGCGCGCCCGGCCACATCGAGGTCCCCGTCACCCCGTGACCACCACCCCGTGACCACCGGCTCGTGACCACCGGCTCGTGACCATCGGCGAGACAGTGTGTCTCTTCGGTGATACAGGCGGTCGGGAAATGGGACGGTGGTGTAGCGTGCCGCGCGATGACCAGGAACATGATCTTGCGGGACCACGTGCGGGCGGGGATCCTCGACGTCGCGGCGGCCGTGCTGGCCGAGCGCGGCACGTCGGTGAGCATGACCGACATCGCGCAGGCCGCCGGGGTGGCGCGGGCGACGCTGTACCGCTACTTCCCCAACCGCGAGGCGCTGCTGTACGCCCTGTACGAGGCCGCGCTGGCGGACCTGACCGGGCGGCTCGCCGACGCGCGGCTGGACGCGGTCCCGACCGAGGAGGCCGTGGCCCGGATGACCCGCGCGACGATCGCGGCGACTGCCCGGTACCGCGCGCTCGGCCTGTTCGACCGGACGCCGCGGGAGGCGCGGCGCATCGAGCGGCAGCTCGCCGCGCCGCTGCGGGCGGTGTTCGAACGCGGCGCCGCCAGCGGCGCGTTCCGCCGCGACCTGCCCGTCCACACCCTGGCCGAGCTGTACTTCAGCCTCCTGGAGGGCGTGGTGTCGCGGGTGATCCGGCACCGGCTGAGCGTGGAGGAGGCCAGCGCGTCGGCCACCACGCTGTTCCTGTCGGGAGCACTCGCCCCGCAGTCCGAACCCACGCCGCCACCCGCCGCACCGCCACCGCCGCCTCCGGCGCCTCCGGCGCCTCCGGCGCCTCCGGCGTTCCCGGAGCGGTCCGCGCCGCCCGCGTCCGGCTGAGCGGGGCCGTCGCCTAGAGCGGGGCTGCCGGATCACGCGGGCGGGGCGGCGGCGGTGCCTCCCGCGCGGGCGCGCAGGCGGCGCAGCATGCGGGCGTCGGTGAAGCCGACGGCGCGCGCCGCGGCGTCGGCGGTGGCGCCCTGCCCGATCAGGTGCCCGGCGCGCTCCAGCCGCAGCTCCTGCTGGTACCGCAGCGGGGTGAGGCCGGTCGCGGCGGTGAAGCGGCGGGTGAGGGTGCGCTCGCTGACGCCGGCCGCGGCGGCCAGGTCCGCCAGCGGCAGCGGCCGGGTGTAGGTGGCGTCGATGATGTCCTGGGCGCGGTGGACGGCGTCGCTGAGGTGCCCGCGGTGCCGGAACATCACCCCGGCCTGCGGTTCGTCGCCGTTGCGGCGCGCGTACACGACCATGGTGCGGGCGACGCGGGCGGCGGCGCCGGGTCCGTGGCGGGCGGCCAGCAGGTGCAGCGCCAGGTCGATGCCGCTGGCGATCCCGGCGGAGGTGACGACGCGGCCGTCGGTGACGTACAGGACGTCGCGGACGACGGCGGCGCGGGGGTGGCGGCGGGCGAGGGCGTCCTGCAGCTCGTGGTGGGTGGTGCAGCGTCGGCCGTCCAGGAGCCCGGCGTGGGCGAGGGCGAACGCGCCGGAGCAGACGCTGGCGACCAGCCCGCCGGCGGCGTGGTGGGCGGCCAGCCGGCGGGCGGCGCCGCGGGACACCGGCGGCGCGTGCGGGGCGTCGGCCTCACCCGCCGCCCACCGCCAGCCCGGGACCACGACGACGTCGTCGGGGGTCAGGTCCGGCCAGGCGGCCGGGGCGCGCAGCGCGACGCCCTGTGCGGTGGCGACGTCGTCGTGGTCC
>NZ_SMKB01000284.1:0-8461 GCF_004348575.1 Actinomadura sp. 7K534 | reverse complement strand
GTCGCGGGCGGGGCGCTGGTCGAGGGTGAGCATGGGGCTGTCGAGCATGCCGAGGACGAGGTCGCGGAGGGGCGGCCGGGTGCGGCGCGTCACCTCGGCGCGAGCGAGTTCCGCCGGGTCCGGGATGGGTGCCGCGAGCGCCACGGCATAGGTGCTGTACAGAGTCTCCGGTACCGGCAGCGTCAGATTCCGCCCCAACTGTTCCCCCGTGGCCTCGATGGGTGTCGTCACATCGATCACAGCGGACGGGGCGTTGGAAAATATCTGTCGCCGACGCGACATTTACCTCACAGAATCGCGACGCACGCCCACGACCACGGACATCAGGGGGGCGGGCGCATTCCGGGCAGGAGGTGCTCGAACCAGACGACCTTCCCGGGTTCGGCGCGGTGGGTGCCCCAGCGCGCGGCGAGGTGGCTGACGAGCTGGAGCCCGCGCCCCGACTCGTCGGTGGCCTCGGCGTGCCGGAGCCGGGGCAGGTCGGCGCCGTCGTCGTAGACCTCGCAGAGCAGGGTCCCGCCCTTGATCAGGCGGAGGCCGATGGTTCCGGCGCCGTGCACGAGGGCGTTGGTGACCAGCTCGCTGACCAGCAGTTCGACGGTGTCGGTGAGCGTCCCGAGGCCCCAGTCGGTGAGCCGCGCGGCGACCTGGGCCCGAATCCAGGGGACGGTGCTCGGCCGCGGATCCAGCCGTTCCCAGGCGGCGACGTCGTCCTTGGGGATGCCGTCGAAGCCGACCGCCACGATCGCGATGTCGTCGGCGGGGGTGGGCGCGGCGAGGGAGTCGAGGAGGGAGTCGCAGGTGCCGTCGAGGTCGGGCGTGGCGCCGGCGAGGCGGCTGCGCATGAGCTCCAGCCCCTGGTCGAGGTCGCGGTCGCGGCGTTCCAGGAGCCCGTCCGTGCACAGGACGAGCTGCGACCCGTCCTCCACCGCCACCTCGACGGTCTCGAACGCCTCGCCGCCGACCCCGATGGGCACGCCGGACGGGACGCCGAGGATGCGGCTGTCACCGTACGCCGACACCAGGACGGGCGGGATGTGCCCGGCGTTGGCGAGCGTGCAGCTCCGCTCGACCGGGTCGTACACCGCGTACAGGCAGGTGGCGAGGTAGTCCTCGCCGAGCCGGCGGGCGAGGCCGTCGAGCTGGCGCAGCAGCCGCGCGGGCCGCATGTCCTCGGCGGCGAGGGTGCGGACGGCGGTGCGCATCTGCCCCATGATCGCGGCCGAGGTGAGCCCGTGGCCCATGACGTCGCCGACGACGATGCCGAGCCGGCAGCCGGGCAGCGGGATGGCGTCGAACCAGTCGCCGCCGACGTTGATCGCCTGCTCCGCGGGCCGGTAGCGGTAGCGGACGCGGGCGCCCGCGACGTCCGGGGGGTCGTCGGGGAGCATCGAGTGCTGCAGTTCCTCGGCGACCTGGACCTCGCGCCGGTAGAGCCGGCCGTTGTCGATGCACAGCGCGGCGCGGCGCGCCAGCTCGTCGACCATGGCGAGGTCGAGGTCGCCGAACCCGGGCCGGTCGGCCTTGCGGAGCAGCTTGAACGTGCCGAGCACCCGGCCCCGCGCGATCAGCGGGACGATCAGCAGCGCCCGCCCGGCGAACAGCGGCCGCAGGTCGCGGTCGCCGAACGAGGCGGCGATCTCGGCGGCCTGCGCGGAGTCGACGTGCGGGATGTGGACGGGCCGCCCGGTCCGCATGGCCTGGACGAACGGCGCCCCGGACGCCAGGTGCAGCGCCTCCCCCTCGGGGACGAGGTCGTCCCAGCGCCCGTGCTCGTCGTTGTGGACGACCGCGACCCGGCGCATCTGCGTGGCCTCGTCGACCTCGGCGGCGGGCGGGGCCGAGTCGGCGACGACGCGTTCGAGCAGCTCGACGGCGGCGAAGTCGGCGAGCCGCGGGACCAGCACCTCCGCCAGCTTCCGCGCGGCCTGCAGGTGGTCGAGCGTGCCGCCGATCTGCTGCCCGGCCTCGCTGAGGTAGGCGAGCGGTTCCCGCATGGCCCTGCTCTCCCAGCCGTCCGACCGGGCGGGGCCGGGTGTGCGGGGCGCGGCCGGCCGCGTCGCGCGGGCCGGGCGCCTCCGCCCCGTGCGCGCGGCCGCGGCCACCTGCCGGGAGCGGGCTTGAGGGGCCTGCCGGACGGGAGCCGCCGGCCGGGGCGGGGCGGGCGCGGCCGGCCCCTCCGCGTTGGGGATGATCGGCAGCCGGACGGTCAGCCCGAGGGAGACCGCCGGGCAGCCGAGCCCCAGCACCTGCAGCGCGATCTTCTCCGCGGCGCCCGGGTCCAGGGCGGGCAGCAGGTCGGCGAGCCGCGCGGTGAACGGCGCGGCGAACGGGGCGGTGCCGGGCCCGGCGGGCGTCGCGAGCGCCGGCTCGACCCGGAGCAGCCGCGTTCCGGCGACGCGCCGGGCGACCGCGTCGGGGGCCGTCACGGGCAGGTCGCCGGCGACGATGCCGGGGCCCTCCTCGCGGAGCCGGCGCAGGTCGGCGGCGAGCGCGAGGACCCGCGTGTCGTGGCCGCCCGGGTCGGCGTCGATGGGGTAGACCCACCAGCCGACCTCGGTGAGCACGCCGTTGTCGACGCGCGGAAGGGTGCAGGAACCGCACCAGACGTGCCCGAAGACGCCCGGCTCGAAGGCGCCGCGGTGCTCGCGCGGGAGCCGCAGCAGCGAGGCCGGCGGCCGGCCCACGGCCTGGAGCCGCCCGACGCCGAACAACCCGGCCGCGGTGTCGTCCCAGTGGCTGATGCGTCCGCGCCCGTTGAGGGTGATGGCCGTCATCCACGCCATCCCCAGCAGCTCGTCGATGACCATGCGGTCCCCCTCCAGGGAGCGCAGGGCGCTCCGGCCCTCGGCGACTCCCGGTTAAGGGGAAGCTACCTGCCGTAACAAGATCGTGACGCCGGTCCCCGGAAACTGGTGGAAGACGGCGCCGAAGGCCGGATTATTGCCCGTCTTCCGGAACGCCCTTTATCAAAGGGAACGCCGCTGTAGCCACCCCGAAAGCCGGAACATCGGAAAGTGACCGAATGCGGCATAGAGCACTAATGCCCCATTGACACCCAGGTTCCCCAGGCAGACGATCACGCAACCCCCCATTTGTGATCCCTTCCAGGGAGGCGCAATGTCGCGCGCACTGTTCCGGCATCGAAGACTCACCCCGACCCTCGCTGCCGCCGCGCTCCTGATCGGAACGCTGGCGGCGACTCCCGCCGACGCCAGTCCGGACCCCTCGCCCTCCGGCGCGGCCGTCTCGGTCTACACCGCCGAGCTCAGCCCGGCGCAGGTCGAGCTGCTGAACCGCTCCGGCCTGGACCACGAGGCGATCCGCATCGCCAAGGGCGAGAAGGCGGGCGGCATCCGCGTCGAGGCCGTGATGAGCGCGCCGCAGGCCGCCGCGCTCAACCGGCAGGGCCTCGGCCTCACCGCGAAGAACACCGCCCGTCTTCGCACGAAGGCCGCGGCCGACGGCGTCTTCCGCCCCTACAGCGGCCCCGGGAACCTCCACGAGGAGCTCCTGAAGGTCGCCGCCGACCACCCGTCCATCGCCACGGCCGTGGACATCGGCAAGAGCCGCGAGGGCAAGCCGATCACCGCCGTCAAGGTGACCAAGGACGCCGGCAAGAAGGGCCGTACCAAGAAGCCCGTCGTCGTCTACCAGGGCGCCCAGCACGCCCGCGAATGGATCACGCCGGAGATGGTGCGCCGGCTGCTGCACCACTACGTCGGCAACTACGGCGGCGACGCCGGGATCACGAAGATCGTCGACACGACCGAGCTGTGGTTCGTCCCGGTCGTCAACGTCGACGGCTACGACCTGACGTTCCAGGACGGGTTCCGCCTCTGGCGCAAGAACACCCGCGACAACAACGGCGACGGCCAGATCACCGGCGGGGACGGCGTCGACCTCAACCGCAACTTCCCCTACAAGTGGGGCTACGACAACGAGGGCTCCTCCGACGGGCCCGCCGACGAGACGTACCGCGGCCCGGCCCCTGCCTCCGAACCCGAGACCAAGGCGCAGATGGACCTCTACAAGAGGGTCCGGCCCGCGTTCCTGATCAACTACCACTCGGCGGCGGAGCTGCTGCTGCACGGCGTCGGCTGGCAGACCCTGACCCGCAGCCCGGACGACGTGATCCACGACGCGCTGCTCGGCGACATCGACAACCCCGCGGTCCCCGGCTACGTGCCCCAGCTGGGCGCGCAGCTCTACACGACCAACGGCGACACCGACGGCCAGGCCGACAACGTCTACGGCGCGCTGTCGATCACGCCGGAGATGGCGACCTGCGCGTCGGCCGCGGCGTCCGACCCGGACGACGAGTGGGAGCCCGGCGACTGCGGCAGCGGCTTCGAGTTCCCCGACGACGAGACGCTCATCCAGCGGGAGTTCGAGAAGAACCTGCCGTTCGCGCTGTCGGTCGGCAAGTCGGCGCACACGCCCGACGAGCCCGTGTCCTCGCTCGGGCACAAGGCCGCCGACTTCGAGACGGACGCGTTCAGCACGTCCTACGGCGGCTCGCAGGAGGTCGCCTCGGTGATCCGCCGGTCGCTGAAGCTGAAGACGATGCACTACCGGATCAACGGCGGCCGCACGCACCACGACCTCGTGCGCGAGTGGCGCGGCGGTGAGCGCTACGGCGACGAGAACGACCACTACTACGGCGAGTTCCGCGGCAAGGTCAGATCGCAGCGGCCCGGCGACGAGGTCGAGGTGTGGTTCTCCGGCTGGAAGGGCTGGAAGCGGGTGGAGAGCGAGCGCTTCACCTACACCGTGCGCGACCAGAAGAAGGCTGACGTCCTGGTCATCGCGGACGAGGACTACACCGGCGTCAACCCGACCTACCCGGCCGGGACGAACGAGCCGCGGTACGCCGACCAGTACGCCGAGCTGGTGAAGTCCGCCAAGCGCCGGCCGCTGGTCTGGGACATCGACAAGGACGGCGTCCCGCACGACCTCGGCGTCCTGAAGCACTTCAAGGCCGTCGTCTGGTACCTGGGCGACAACCGCCTCACCCAGGACGAGGCCGACGAGCCGGTCCGGTCCGTCGTCGGCGACTTCCCCGACTCGCAGGTGGCCGACCGCGCGAAGGACCTGGTCCTGAGCGTCAGGTCGTACCTCAACGAGGGCGGGAAACTCCTGCACACCGGTGAGACGACCGGATACACCGGCCCGCTCGGCCAGGCGAACGGCGGCGGCATCTACTACGGCCTGAAGGGCCACCCGGAGCGCCCGTGCGTGCTCACCACGAGCTTCCGGGACGACTGCGAACTCCTGTCGGACGACTTCTTCCAGTACTACCTGGGCGCGTACGACAGGCAGCTCGTCGGATCGCCGACCGCATTCGTCGGCACGGACCGGCCCTTCGAGGGCGTGACGTCCGACCTCACCGGCACGGCGACCAACCCGCTGAACGAGACGGGCGGTTTCCAGGTCACCTCCACCGCCCTGCCCAAGGCCGACTTCCCGCAGTTCTCCAGCTGGAAGGTCGGCGACTACACCGGCGCCGCCGCGGCCACCGAGCCCATCGAGGGCGAGTGGTACGTCGCCGGCCCCCACCAGAACAGCGCGTACCGGCGGCTGACCCGGACGATCGACCTGACCGGCGTCACCGCCGCGCAGGCCCCGACGCTCCAGGCCCAGGTCTCCTACAGCACCGAGACGGGCTACGACAACGTCATCATCGAGGCCCACACCGCCGGCGCCGACGACTGGACCACCCTGCCCGAGAAGAACGGGCGCACGTCCACGAACGTCCCGGCGGAGTGCGAGGCGGGCTACTACCTCGCCATGCACCCGTTCCTCAACCACTACCTCACGGGAGGAAACCCCTGCGGCAACACCGGGACCACCGGCTCCTGGAACGCCCTCACCGGCAGCTCCAACGGCTGGGTCCCCGTCGCGTTCGACCTGTCCGCCTACGCGGGCAAGCAGGTGGAGGTGTCCTTCGCCTATGTGAGCGACCCCTTCACCGGTGGGACCGGACTGTTCATCGACGACACCAGGCTCACCACCACCGGCGGTGACCTCGACGCGGAGGGCTTCGAGACCGGCCTCGGCCCCTGGTCCATCCAGGGCGCCCCTGAGGGAAGCCCCGGCAACGGTTCCGAGTTCGTCCGGTCCGAGGCGCTGATCGACGCGGTCTCGTCGGTCGCGACCAAGGACACCGTCCTGTTCGGCTTCGGGCTCGAACAGGCCGATCCCGCCGACAGCCGGGCCCTGATGGCCAAGGCCCTGAGACACCTGCTCGGCTGACCGTCCCGATCCCCGGGAGCCCCCGTCGCGCCGGGCTCCCGGGGATCCCCGTCCTCGCGGGCCGCCCCTGCCTCTGGTCCGGGCAGGGGCGGTCCTATACCGCTTGATCACGTCCGCCGCGGACGACACGCCACCGCATGTGACGGACGACACCCGTCCGCACGCAACCATTTGGACCCTTCCAGGCGTCTTACAAGGCAGGAAGACCACCGATGGGTGGGAAGCGCCTGATCGAGCATCGGCCCGCGACGTCCCGGAAGCACGGGGTCGCCCTGGCCCAGCCGACCCGCGCAGGATCCTCGGCCCGTGCGCCATGGGCGGCCGAGACCTCCGAACCCGTCGGGAACGGTGGCACGTACCACCAACACGGGGGGCGGTTCGTCCGCCCGGTCCGCGCGTGCCCCCGGAACACGCGTCAGCAACCGGCCCGTTTCCGCCTGGGCCACTACCTACGGGGAGCGACGATGACCGCTGTCACCACGCCCGTCCGCCGTAACGCGGGGGACACCGCGGCGGCCGAGAACACCGAGCGCTACGAGCGCGACGTCCTGCCGCTCGCCGACCCGCTGTACGCCAGCGCCGTGCGCATGACCCGCAACAGCGCCGACGCGGAGGACCTCGTCCAGGAGACCCTGGCCAAGGCGTACGTGAACTTCCACCAGTTCCAGGAAGGCACGAACCTCAAGGCGTGGCTGCACCGCATCCTCACCAACAACTTCATCAACACCTACCGCAAGAAGCAGCGCGAGCCCCAGCGCGCCGGCTCCGAGGAGCTGGAGGAGTGGCAGATCGCGCGGGCGGAGGCGCACGCGTCCGGTTTCCGGTCCGCCGAGGCCGAGGCGCTCGACCGCATCCCCGACTCGCGGGTCGTCGCCGCCCTGCGGGCGCTGCCGGCGGACTTCCGGGACGCCGTCTACCTCGCCGACGTCGAGGGCTACGCCTACCGGGAGATCGCCGAGATGATGGGGACCCCCATCGGCACGGTCATGTCCCGCCTGCACCGCGGTCGCAAGCAGCTCCGCGAGGCGCTGGCCGACCACCCCGTCTCGCGCCGCAAGGCGGACGACGACCGCGCCGAGCACATCCTCGCCGCCTGAGACCCGGCGGTGCGCCCCGGCCCCGCCCGGTCGGCGCACCGGCCCCCGGGCCCGTCCCCACCCGGAGACCATGATCCCGCAGTTGCCCCGTGACTGCGGGATCACCCATTTTCAGGTACGTTCGGTCATCGCAGCGCTACGCTGAGCGAGTATCGGTGTCCCGCCGCCCTCGATCCTCGGAGTATCGATGCCGAACCTCGCCACCAGCGTCATCGTGGGCGCGGTGATCGCCCTCATGCCGGCCTCCTCGCCGGAGTCGGCGACGTCCCTCCGGCTCACCCTCGACCACCCGGAGCGGGGCACCTCTCGGAGCGTCACGCTGCGTTGCGACCCGCCGGGCGGCAGCCACCCGGAGGCGGCGCGGGCGTGCTCGGAGCTGAGCGGATCCGGCGGCGGGTTCGCCCACGGGCCGGACGGCCGGATGTGCACGGCGGTCCACTCCCCCGTCGTCGCCCGGGCCGCCGGGCGGTGGCGCGGCGAGCCCGTCCGGTTCCGGGTCGAGTACGGCAACGACTGCGTCATGCGCTCGCACACCGGGTCCGTTTTCGCGTTCTGATGCCAGCCCAGGGGCCGTCGGGCAAAACGGTCCGCATAGGCGCGCCGACCGCGGGTAAGGCGCGCACACGTGTTTACGCGAGCCGCCATCGGTATTCGGAAGGATGTGCGCGCGATGCCACCAAGGGTCAGCGACGTGATGACGGCGGCTCCGGAGACGCTGCCGCTGGACGCGACGCTGTACGAAGCCGCCCGCGTCATGCGGGACCGAGGGATCGGGGACGTACTGGTCACCTACGCGGGACGCCTCTGCGGCGTCGTCACCGACCGTGACATCGTGGTCCGCGCGGTCGCCGAGAGCCGCGACACCTCCCTCACCCCGCTCGGCGACGTCTGCACCGCGGAGCTCACCACCGTCCACCCCGACGACGACACCGGGACCGCGGCCCGGCTGATGTGCGAGCGGGCGGTCCGGCGCCTCCCCGTCGTGGACGCCCAGCACCGTCCGGTCGGAATCGTCTGCATCGGCGACCTGGCCGTGGCCAACGGCGACGTCGGCCCCCTCCCGGAGATCAGCAAGGCCCCTCCGAACAACTGAACCCCCCGGGCCGCGC
>NZ_SMKB01000283.1:0-8477 GCF_004348575.1 Actinomadura sp. 7K534 | reverse complement strand
ACCCGGAGCCGGGCGGCACGAAGGGGGCGTTGGCGGTCGGCATACCATCGATCGTCGCACGCCACGGGCGGTGGCCGGGTTCCGCCCATACCTCTGCTTCACCGGGCCGTATCGGTACGATGCGTTCGCCGGTCGGGGAGGCGGGTGTCCGGCGGACACCGAGGGCGAAGCGGAGGCAGGCAGTGTCGCAACCGGGCTGGTATCCAGACCCCTACGGCACGGGCAGCCTGCGCTGGTGGGACGGGCAGAGCTGGACCGAGCGCCTCAACCCCGAGCCGGCCCGCCCGCCGCGGGTGCGGCTGCCCAGGCCGGAGCGGCCGGTGCACGAGGAGCAGGCCCCGGCGGCGACCTACGCCGCCCCGCACCCCCAGCGGGCGAGCTGGGGCTCCCGGCCCGCGGTCCAGCCGCTGGGCGTGCTGGTCCACGGCCTCCACCTGCACGCCGACGACCAGATCGTCGCCTACGGGAACACCTCGCTGGCCTGGCCGCACGTGGAGTGGGTGGCGTACTGGGCGACGCGGCGACCGGCCGGATCCGGCCAGGGCCCGGGCACCCAGTGGATCTTCCAGGCGGGCCGGTACCCGTTTCGCTCCGGCCCCCGCGTCGAGGTCGTCATCGAACCCGACGCCCTGTCCCCCGCCGCGATGGCCCCCGGCCCGGGGCAGGGCGAGCCGGAGCAGGTGTGGGGGCGGCTGATCCAGCTGTGCCAGGAGTACGCCGAGCCGCGGCTCGTGGCCGAGCTCGCCGGACGGGTCCGGGCGGGCGAGTCGATCGACGTGGCGCAGGGCCTGACGTTCCACCCGGGCGGCGTCCGCGGCAACCGGGTGTCGCTGAGCTGGTCGGCCATCGCGGGCGCGACCGTGGACAGCGGCCGGGTGTGGATCCAGCAGGCCAGCAGCTCCTCGCCGATCCTCTACGTCCCGCAGCAGAACCCGAACGCGGTCCTGATCCCGGCGCTGCTGGCCCGGCTCAGGGAATGAGGCGGTGAGCGGGCCGGTCAGAGCAGGGACCAGGCGATCCCGTCCAGGATGTCGCGCTCGCTGACGACGACCGCGCCGAACCCGTACTCCCGCATGATCCGGTCCAGGATCAGCGCGCCCGCGCCGATCACGTCGACGCGCCCCGGGTGCATGACGGGGATCTCGGCGCGTTCGGCGCGGGTGGCGTGCAGCAGCCGCCGCGTCACCTCGTGCACCTGGGTGGCGGTGATCCGCGACAGGTGGATGCGCTCCGAGTCGTACTCGGGGAGGTCGAGCGCGATCCCGGCGACCGTGGTGACCGACCCGGCGAGGCCGACGAGCGTGCGCGCCTCGTCCACCGGCACGGCCTCGCGGACGGAGGCGAGCGCCGCGTCGATGTCGGCGGCGGCGCCGGAGATCTGCAGCGGCGTCGGCGGGTCGTCGCGCAGATGCCGCTCGGTCATCCGGACGCAGCCGATGTCGGTGGAGCGCGCGGCGTCGGCCGACGAGCTGCCGAGCACGAACTCGGTGGAGCCGCCGCCGATGTCGACCACCAGGTAGGGGCGGGCGGGGCGCAGCGCGGCCAGCTCCCGGGTGGCGCCGGCGAACGACAGCTCGGCCTCCTCGTCCCCGCTGATCACCTCGGGGACGACGCCGAAGATGTCGACGACGCCGCTGACGAAGTCGGCCCGGTTCTCCGCGTCGCGGGTCGCGCTGGTCGCCACGACCCGCGTCTTCACCGGGCCGTGCCCGGCCCGCGCACCGTGCCGCTCGATCAGGTCGGCGTACCCGCGCATCGCGGTGAACGTCCGCTCCAGCGCGGCGGGCGACAGCCGCCCGGTCTCATCGACGCCCTCGCCGAGCCGGACGATCTCCATCCGGCGCTCGACGTCGGTCAGCGTCCCGCCGCCCTCGCCGGGGGCGATGTCGGCGATCAGGAGGCGGACGGAGTTCGTGCCGCAGTCGACGGCCGCGACGCGCGTCACCGGGCCTCCCCCTCGCCGCCGGTGCCGGCGGCGTCGTCGGTGTCGAGGGTGTCGTCGGTGTCGAGGGTGTCGGCGGTGTCGAGGGTGTCGGCGGTGTCCGGCCGGACGCAGGGGCCGGACCGCCACCACTCCGGAAGCGCCTCCAGGCCCTCCCGCCCGAACGGGTTGACGCCGGGCACCGCCAGCTCGTGGGCGATGAGGGCGTGCAGGCACTTGACCCGCTCGGGCATGCCGCCCGCGCTCTGCATGCCCGCCGGCAGCGGCTCGACGCCCTCATCGCGGGCGGCCGCGTCGCGGCGGCGCAGGTAGTCCTCGTGGGCCGCGGTGTAGGCGGCCCTCAGCTTCGGGTCGCCGGCGAGCCGGTCCTGCATCTCGCGCATGACACCGCTTCCCTCCAGGGTCCCGATGGCCGAGGCGGCCTTCGGGCAGGTCAGGTAGAACAGCGTGGGAAAGGGCGTCCCGTCCGGGAGCCTCGGGGCCGTCTCGATCACGGCGGGCAGCCCGCACGGGCAGCGGCTCGCCACCGCGCGCACACCGCGCGGCTCCCGCCCGAGCTGGGCCGCGACCGCCGCCCTGTCAGCGTCCGCCACCGCGGCCCGGTCACCTGCTTCCTTCATCTGCGTCCCCACCCGCGGACGGGTCAGCGCGGCCTGTCGGCCGCCTCCACCGACCGCCACAGCGTCTCGTACCACGGCGGCCTCCTCGTCGGGCCGCCCTTCTGCGCCTGCCGGCCGCCGTCCCCGCCACCGTCCAGCACGATGTAGCACTTTACGGCAGGACGGCAGTAATGGAGTCTTCGCGTCGCCTCACGCTCAATGTACGACTTGTCGCCAAGTTGCTGCTTGCGTTGGGCGAGAATCTCCACCTGCCGGCGGGCCACCGCCTCCTTCTGCCGGAGCTCGGCGATCTCCTGCCGCTGCGCGATGTACTCCCGGACCGGATAGGCCAGGCTCAGCGCGATCGCGCAGACCACCACGGCGAGGATGGCGGCACGGCTGGTCAGCGCCGGGTTGCCCCGGCGCATGCCGTCCGGCCGGCCGTCCTCGCCGTCCGCGGGGCCGTCCTGGGGCCCGTCGGCGCGGCGGTCGTCGCCCCGCGCCATCAGCCCTGGGCGTCGAAGCGCGGGAACGCGGCGGCGCCGGCGTAGCGGGCGGCGTCGTCCAGCAGCTCCTCGATGCGCAGCAGCTGGTTGTACTTGGCGACCCGGTCGCTGCGCGCGGGGGCACCGGTCTTGATCTGGCCGCAGTTGGTCGCGACGGCCAGGTCGGCGATCGTGGTGTCCTCGGTCTCGCCGGACCGGTGGCTCATCATGCAGCGGAAACCGCTGGTCTGCGCGAGCGAGACCGCGTCGAGCGTCTCGCTCAGCGTGCCGATCTGGTTGACCTTGACCAGCAGGGCGTTGGCGGCGCGGGACTTGATGCCGCGGTCCAGGCGCTCGGGGTTGGTGACGAACAGGTCGTCGCCGACGATCTGGACGCGGTCGCCGACCGCGGCGGTGAGGCCCTCCCAGCCGGTCCAGTCCTCCTCGTCGAGGGGGTCCTCGATGGAGACCAGGGGGTACTCGCTGATCAGCTCGCCGTAGTAGGCGGCCATGTCGTCCGCGGTCCGCTTGACGCCCTCGAACGTGTACCGGCCGTCGGCGTGGAACTCGGTGGCGGCGACGTCCAGGGCGAGCGCGATGTCGCGTCCGGGGGTGAAGCCCGCCTTGCGGATCGCCTCCATGATGAGGTCGAGCGCGTCGCGGTTGCTCGGCAGCTCGGGGGCGAACCCGCCCTCGTCGCCGAGCCCGGTGTTCAGGCCCTTGGACTTCAGCACCGACTTCAGCGCGTGGTAGGTCTCGGCGCCCCAGCGCAGCGCCTCGGCGAACGTCGCCGCGCCGATCGGCGCGACCATGAACTCCTGGATGTCGACGTTGGTGTCGGCGTGCGCGCCGCCGTTCAGGATGTTCATCATCGGGACGGGCAGCAGGTGCGCGTTCGGGCCGCCCACGTAGCGGAAGAGCGGGAGGCCCGCGGAGTCGGCGGCGGCCTTGGCGACGGCCAGGCTGACGCCGAGGATCGCGTTGGCGCCGAGGGCCGACTTGGCGGGCGTGCCGTCGAGGTCGATGAGCAGCTGGTCGATCAGCCGCTGGTCGGAGGCCGGGTAGCCGACGAGCTTCTCGTCGATGGTCTCGTTGACGCTCTTGACCGCGTCCCGGACGCCCTTGCCGCCGTAGCGCTCCCCGCCGTCGCGCAGTTCGACGGCCTCGAACTGGCCGGTGGAGGCTCCGCTCGGCACGGCGGCGTGCGCCTCGGTCCCATCGGCGAGCAGGACCTCGACCTCGACGGTCGGATTGCCGCGGGAGTCGAGGATCTCCCGGGCGAGTACGGCCTCGATCGACGACACGGGGAACCCCCTGGTGGTGCGAGTGGTCTGTTTTCAGCGGTCTCGTGCGAGCACCGAGCCTATCCGCGCGGCCCGCGCGCCGCTCATCGGGCACGCCCGTTGCCCGGATTCGCCGCGAAGTTCCCCCGGCCGGGGCTGCGACTTGACGCGCACAATCCCCACATTGTCTACTAAACAAGTATCTGAACCTGATTAGTAGGAAATCCTCCTCCCCGCACCTCCCGAGGTGAACCGTGCGAAAACTCGTCCTGCTCGCCCTTGTCGGCCTGGGCGCCCAGCTCGTCGACGGCAGTCTGGGCATGGCCTACGGCGTCACCTCGACGACGCTGCTGCTCGCCATCGGCACCAACCCGGCCGCCGCGTCCGCCACCGTCCACCTGGCGGAGATCGGGACCACGCTGGCCTCGGGCGCCTCCCACTGGAAGTTCGGCAACGTCGACTGGGGCGTCGTCGCCAAGATCGGCGTCCCCGGCAGCGTCGGCGCGTTCGCCGGCGCCACGTTCCTGTCCGGGCTCTCGACCGAGGCCGCCGGCCCGGTGATGGCGATCATCCTGCTGACGCTCGGCACCTACATCCTGGTCCGGTTCACCCTCCGGGGGATCCGCACCGACCGGCTCGGCAGGCCGCTGCGCAAGCGGTTCCTCGGTCCGCTCGGCCTCGTCGCGGGCTTCGTCGACTCCACCGGCGGCGGCGGGTGGGGGCCCGTCGGCACCCCGGCCATCCTGGCCAGCGGCCGGCTGGAGCCCCGCAAGACCATCGGCTCCATCGACACCAGCGAGTTCCTCATCGCCGTGTCCGCCAGCATCGGCTTCATCATCGGCATCGGCTCCGAGGGGGTCAACTTCACCTGGGTGGCTGCGCTGCTGATCGGCGGGCTGATCGCGGCCCCGATCGCCGCGTGGCTCGTCCGGCACATCCCGCCGCGCGTCCTCGGCAGCGCGGTCGGCGGCGTCATCATCCTCACCAACACCCGCACGCTGCTGCGCAGCGACTGGATCGACGCCTCGGACGGCGTCCGGTGGATCTTCTACGTCCTCATCTACGCGATCTGGGCGGCGGCGCTGACCTACTCGATCCGGCGGCACCTGGCCGAGCGCGTCACCGAGTCGCCCGCGGACGAGGGCGACGGCACCCCCGGCGCCGGGAAGGCCGCCGCACCCACCGCCACCTGAGGCACCACCTGACGCGCCGCCACCGGCGCGCACATCCCCCCGATCGTCCATGCCCGGCGGGGGCCGGGCATGGACGATCCTTTACCCGCCACCCACGGTCGCGTTTGCCCCGTTCCGGCAAGAAACCACGGGAACCTGCAAATGCGTCCCCGGGAGGTCGTCATACGTGTCCGGCCCAGGACAGCGGGCCTGAGCCGCCGGATCTGGCGGGCGATCCTGCGCCACCCGGAGATTCGCATCCGGGTGACGGTGACCTCCGCGCTCGTCGCCCTGATCCTGTCGACGACGCTGTGCATCGTGCTGCTCACCATGGTCAGGCAGCATGCGGTGAGCGACGCCGTGCGGGAGATCGCGCGTGAGGGGGGTCGGACGGCGAGGGCGATCAGCGTGGGCACGCTGAAGGAGCGGATCTCCGCGCCCGACGACCACCTCCAGCAGGTGGTGGACGTCAACGGCCGCGTGCTCGCCGCCACGCCGGCGATGGAGGGCCGCCCGCCGGTGCGGTTCCCCCCGCCGCCGTCGAACGACGATCGCCGCGACGGGCGGAGCTGCGAGGTCGACGCGCCCGGCGGTGACTGCTTCCTCATCGTCGAGTACCGCGTGGGTTCCGGCAGGGACGCCGTGTTCGTCTACTCACTGACCCCCGCGCCTGGCTTGCTGCCGCACCCGCTGACGGCGGCGCTGCTCATCCTCGGCGTCCCGCTCATCACCGGACTGGTCGGCTACGCGACGTGGGCCGCGGCGAGCCGCGCGCTCCGGCCGGTCGACGAGATCCGCCGGGAACTGGACGAGATCACCGCCACCGACCTGGAGCGCCGGGTGCCGCAGCCGTCCCGCCGCGACGAGGTGGGGCTGCTCGCCGAGAGCATCAACGCGACCCTCGACCGGCTGGAGAAGGCGGTCGCGCGGCAGCGCGGGTTCGTCACCGACGTCTCGCACGAGCTGCGCAGCCCGCTCGCCGCGCTGCGGATGGAGCTGGAGCTGGCGCTGTCGGCGCCCGACGACACCGCACCGCAGGAGACGATGCAGGCCATCCTGGACAACACCGACCGGCTCACCGCGGTGGTGGACGACCTGCTCGCGCTCGCCCGCCTGGAGGCCGACCGGAACTTCGAGCGCGAGCCGGTGGACCTCACCGAGCTGACGGACCAGGAGGTGCTGACCCGTCCCCGGCGCACCCAGGTGACGGTCCTGTCGGAGGGATCGGTGACGGTCAGGGGCGGCCGCAACGAGCTGGCGCGACTGCTGCGGAACCTGATCGACAACGCCGACCGGCACGCCGCCCGCGAGGTGACCGTGGTCGTGCGCCCGGAACCGCCCGCCACCGCGGTGGTCGAGGTGATCGACGACGGCAACGGCATCCCGCCCGAGCACCGCGAGCGGGTGTTCGAGCGCTTCACCCGGCTCGCGCAGGGCCGGCACCGCGACGCCGGCGGGACCGGCCTCGGATTGGCGATCTCGCGGGACATCGCCGAGGCGCACCGCGGCACGCTGGTGCTCACCGACCGCCCCGACGGCCAGCCCGGCGCCCGCTTCGTCCTGCGGCTGCCCCAGTGACCCGGGCCCGGCCCGCCCGCCGCGCGGGCGCGTGGGTCAGGACATCCCGAGCCGGCCGCGGAGGCGCTCGCGCTCGGACTCCAGGAGCTCGATCTGGCCCTCCAGTTCCTGGCGGGCGGCCAGGTACTGGCCGGAGTCCACGAAGTCCGTCGGGTCGTCGGACGGCGACGGGAGCTCGGAGCGGAGCCGGTCGAGGGTCTCGTCGATCTCGCGGAGCCGGTCCCGCCCCTCGTCGTCGCCGACCTGGTTCATGCTCTGGTTCATAGGTCCTCCTTGCGGTGGCATGCCCGCGATTTTGCGGTCCTCACCCGCGCGGGGGCTCAGATGCGGATCTCAGATGCGGATCACGGTCTTGCCGCGCGCGCCGCCGGCCCGGCTTTCGGCGAGCGCCTCCGGCGCGTCCGCCAGCGGGACCTCGCGCTCGATCGACACGCGCAGCTCGCCCGCGTCGATGAGGTCGGACAGCCGCTCCAGCATCTCGGCCGACGGCTCGGTCTCGAGGTTGATCCCGCGCAGACCCCGGGCCTCCATCGCGTCCGGGTTCACCGACCACGTGGTGCTGACGTAGACCCCGCCGGGCCGGAGCAGCTGCGCGATGCCCTCGGTGGCGCCGGTGTCGCTGACCACGTCGAGGACGGCGTCGATCCCGTCCGTATGGACGCCGAGGACCTGCCGGTTGAGCTCGTCCCCGGTGTGGTCGACGGTCTCGTCCGCGCCGAGGCGCCGCATCGTCCCGGCCATGTCGTCCCGGGCGGTCGCGATGACCTTGGCGCCCTCGCGGGCGGCGAGCTGGACCAGGCCCTGCCCGACGCCGCCGGTCGCGCCCACGACGAGGACGGTGTGCCCCGCGTCGATCTCGGCGGCCTCCACCATGGCGAGCGCGGTCATGCTCGCGGTCGGCACCGCCGCGGCCTGCGTGTACAGCATGCCCTCCGGCATCCTGGCGACCGGCCCGTCGTCGCGGGCGACGGCGTACTCGGCGAAGGAGCCGAGCCCCCGGTCCACCTGGTCGAAGCATCCGTAGACCTGCTCACCGTGGCGGAGCCGGGTGACGCCCTCGCCGACGTCGTCGACGACCCCGGCGCCGTCCCGGCCGAGGATCAGCGGGAACGGCGCGTCGGCGGAGTCCTTGAACATCCCGTCGGCGATCTTCCAGTCGATCGGATTGAGCCCGGCCGCGATCATCTTCACGACGATCTCGCCCGGCCCCGGCTCCGGGCGCGGCAGGTTCATCAGCGCCGGCGTGGCGCCGTATTCGGACACGGCGATGGCATGCATGACGTTTCGTCCCCCGATATTTCAACAACACCCCGCCGTTGATCTACCCGGACCGCGGACGATCACACAGGTCAGCGCGCTACGCGGGGGCCTGGCCCGCCGGATCGCCCGGCAGCGGGGGCAGGGTGGGGGTGTTCGTC
>NZ_SMKB01000282.1:0-8536 GCF_004348575.1 Actinomadura sp. 7K534 | reverse complement strand
CAGCAGAAGGACGTCGGGGGGCGGCTTGGGGACGATCGGCCGAAGAAGCTGAACAAGTCGCTCAACGTGCTGCTGATCGGGTCGGACACCCGGGAGGGCGACAACGCCGAGTACGCGGTTCCGGGGATGTCGGGGGCGCGGTCGGACACCGCGATCCTGCTGCATCTGTCGCCGAACCGGGACCAGGCCGTCGGGATCAGCTTTCCGCGGGACTCGATGGTGAAGATCCCCGCGTGCAAGAAGGACGGGGGCGGGACCGTTCCGGCGCGGTTCGGGATGCTGAACACCGCGTTCGCGTTCGCGGGGCCCACGTGCACGTGGAAGATGCTTGAGTCGCTCACCGGGATCCACATCGACCACTTCGTGCAGGTCGACTTCTCCGGGTTCAAGCGGATGGTGGACGCGCTGGGCGGCGTCGAGATCTGCGTCGACAAGCCCGTGCACGACCCGAGGGCCGAGCTGTACCTGAAGGCCGGGAAGCAGACCGTCAAGGGCGACCAGGCGCTCGGGTACGTGCGGGCGAGGTACTCGCTCGGGAACGGGTCCGACCTCGAGCGGATCGAGCGGCAGCAGAAGTTCATGGCGGCGGTCGCGGACAAGGCCACCGACTCGGTGCTCAGCGACCCGGCGAAGACGTACAAGTTCCTCAAGGCCGCGACGAAGTCGATGACGACGGACGACGACCTGGACCTGTCGGCGATGCGGAAGCTGGCCGACGGGCTCAAGGGGATGAGCGCCGGGCAGGTGCGGTTCGTGACCGTGCCGGTCGAGCGGTACGCGCCCGACCCCAACCGCGTCCAGTGGAACGACGAGCTGGCCAAGCCGCTGTTCGAGGCGGTCCGGCACGACAACGACCTGCCGGCGGAGCCCGCCAAGCCGGCCGGCACCGGGCAGGCGCCGCTGCGCCCGAAGGACGTGCAGGTCACCGTCGTCGACGCGGGCGCCGAGGACGCCCTCGTCGAGCGGGTCGTGAAGCAGCTCGGGAAGCGCGGCTACCGGGTGGCCCGGAAGGTGGAGAAGGCCGCCGAGGAGCCCGAGAGCCGCCTCCGGTACGCGGAGTCCGCCGAGGCGCAGGCTTCGGCGCTCGCGCGGGACGTCTCCGACGCGCTGCTCACGGTCGACTCCGGCGTCCCGGACGGCGTGCGGCTCGTCATCGGGAGCAACGGGGTGCGGCTCGCCCCGCCGCCCATCAGCAAGATCGGCGGAGGGGTCCGGGCGGGCAAGAAGCTCTGCGGCTAGCCGGGGAACAGCAGGACGGCGATGAGCGTGCCGGCCAGCATGTACGGGCCGAACGGGAACTCGCCCTTCCGGGTACGGCGGACGATCATGATGCCGACGCCGGCGAGCCCGCCGATGAGGTAGGTGGCCAGGACACCGACCATCCACGCGTCCTGGCCGAACCAGCCGAGGTAGAGGCCGAGGACGCCGGAGAGCTTCACGTCGCCCATTCCGATCCCCGAAGGCGCCACGAACGCCTGCACGAAATAGAGCGCGAACAGCACCGCCATGCCGATGAGCGCGTGCTGGAACCGCTGCATCCCGTCGTCCGTGAAGGGCGCCGCGGCGGCCAGCAGCGCCGCCGCGATGCCGTAGGACGGCAGCGTGAAGCGGTCGGGCAGCCTCTTGACCGCGCCGTCGATGAAGGCGAGCAGCGTCCCGGCGGCGGCGAGGTAGAGCAGCGCCACCAGCACGGGCTCCGGCCCGACGCGCCACCCGAGGACGCCGAACACGGCGGCCGCGGTCACGCCCATCAGGACCCGGCGGCGGCGCGGCACGTCGCCGGTGAACGGCACCGCCAGCGGCGCGGCGAGCAGGCCGACGACCAGCCCCACCGGGACCAACACCAACCCGACCATCGAACCTCGCCCCGATCCGGCGCTGACCTCGCCCCCGGCACCCTAATCGGCGATCGGCCACGGCGGAGACCCCGGCTCCGTGCCCCCCGCCTCCGGCTGTCGGCCGTCACATGGCGCACCGGAGAACGGCCCCGCCGCACGACCTCCGTTACGCGGACGCTAACGATCATCCCGAGCCGCTGCCAGGGCCCTGGGACCCAAATCCGAATTGGCATTGAGCCGGTGCGGGCCCGCCGGAGAGTTGTGCGCGCCGTTGCTCTCACGCAATGGTTATGCCATGCCAAATCAGGTGAAGGCCGTCCGGGTGCTGATGTTCGTGGTCGCCGGACTCACGTTCCTCATGACGCTGGCGTTCTTTGTCACGGCGGGGGTGACGGCCGCGGCCATCGGCGCCGCGATCCTGAGGCGTTTCTCGACCTGATTGAGGAGCTCGGCGGAGAACGGCGTCCCTCTAGTGGGTGAACGGGCATATCCGCCGGGGCGAGGCGCACATCCGGGTGACCGTGGATCCCGATTCGGTGCCGGAGATCGAGGTCGAGGCACCCGGGCCGACGCCATCGCCATGGAGATCGTCGAGGCCACGGCGAGGGCGCTGGCGGCTGATCCGGGCGGTTGGGTCCCTGGGCCCAATAGGCGACCTGCCGGGGCCGCCCGAGGCACTGGATTTCGGGGCGGCCCGGGGTTTCGCTCCCGAATGACTGGGCCTTTGATTTGGGTCTCTGTGCCCTGTCCCCTCCACTCGTCCGCGGCGTAATCTCGCACCTTCTCGGCTGAATTCTCGGTGAAGGGTGGCCGCGGTGGAACTCCCGCGCGAGCGACGTTCTGACGCCGGTGCGAGCGCCAAGGAGTACGCCGCGCTCATCGTCGTCGCGGCGTTGATGCTCGGCGTGCTTTTCAGTTTCGTCACGCCCGGCACGTTCGGGGCCGATGTCGAGTACGCGCTCTGCAAGCTGTTCGCCGCGGACGACAGCCAGTGCGAGTCGCGGCATGACAAAGCCCTCAAGCCCACCTGCCTCGCCGGCCTGACCAGCGACAGCTACGGCGGCTCCGTCGAGGTGGCGATCTTCTCGGTCGGCCGCGACTACGGGTTCCTGAAGTTCACCACGATCGGCCCCGACGGCAAGAAGACGGTCAAGGTCATGGCGATCAAGGGCGTCAGCGGCGGCGTGGGCACCGGTATCGGCGTCGGCATCAACGCCGGGAAGATCTTCAATCTCGGGGCGGACGCCAGCGCGGACGCCACGCTCCGCGTCGGCGCGGGCGACGGCTGGGTGTTCGAGGGGCCGAACGCCGAGGACGACGCCAACGCGTTCATGAACGACATCAGGGAGCAGTACTCGATCGACGCCGTGAAGGAGAACGGCGGTCTCCTCGGGTCGATCGGCGGCAACATCTACGACGCGTTCGCCGGACCGGACATCCCCGAGCCGGACATCCAGCGCTACGAGGGCCAGCTCGACGTCAGCGGCTCGCTCACCGCCGGCCTCGGCATCGGCCCCCGGGACAAGCCGGAGTACCAGGGCAGGCATCGCAAGGAGACCTGGCAGGACAAGGTCCCCGACTCCCGCGGCAGCGACGGCATCACCCCCAATCTGAACGCCTACGTCGGCATCAGCGGCACCGAGAAGGTCATCTACGAGGACGACAAGAGGACCGGCGACACGTCCATGACCTTCATGCTGGCGGGTGAGGTCAACTACGGCGAGAACCACCTGGTCCCCGGCGCGCAGGGCAGGGCGAACGCCACCGGCTCGATGACCATCACGAAGGACAGGAACGGGAACATCAAGAGCGCGTCGTTCACCCAGGTCCACATCGTGAACGGCAAGGCCACCACGGTCACCACCACTCTGCCGATCACCAGCGACGCCGAGCGCGAGACCCTGACCGAGTACCTGCTCAACCCGTTCAACACCGGTGGCCCCGGCGGTCAGGTGCTCAGCCTCACCTGGGACGACATGGCCCCGACGGAGCCGCCCGGAGACGACGCCCACCCGCTGCAGCGGCTGCTGTTCGAGAAGGGCAAGACCTCCCGGGTGACTTACGACTACGACCAGTCCGACGCCTCGTACGGGGCGAACGTCAAGCTGGGTCTCAAGCTCGGCGCCAACTACGCCGTCTCCAACTCCGGCCGGCAGGTCACCGACGCCGAGTATCTGGGCGCCGTGGGCCCTGGAGGCACCAGAGAGTGGAAGGATTTCGAAGAGTGCCACTGACGCGCGCGGCCGCTCGCCGGACCCCACGGGCAGGAGAGAACGATGGGCAATCTGATCGGCGTCCTCCTCGGAGCCGCGGTGTTCTGCGGCGGCGTCTACGAAGTGGTGAAGCGGCTGCGGCTGCAGCGGCGGATGCTCCGCGCCACCGGCGTCTTCGTCGGACGGGACGAGGTCATGGGCCCCGGCGGCCCGAGCACCACGAGCCGCGTGGGGCGGTTCCGGTTCACCACCCCGCAGGGGCGGCAGGTCGAGGCGGCCAGTTCGCTCTACTCCTTTCCCGGCCCCAAGCCGGGGAGGCCCGTGACGGTCGTCTACGACCCCGCCGGCCCCGAGGAGACCGCCGAGCGCCTCGGCGTGCACTACCTGCAACTGCTCGCGGTGGGGCCGCTGCTCATGGCGATCGGCGCCGCCGTGGCGGCGGTCAACGCCGCCGCTCTGTGACGAGCGGGGTCCCCGACGGCAGGGACCCGGTCGCCGGGAGACGCCCGTGAGGAGGCGGAGACGGATGGACTCGTGGCCTGGGCGGGGATCCGGCCGGCGGTGGTGGCCGGTCGCCGTGCTGCCGGTCCTGCTCGCGGCGGCCGTAGCCACCGGGTGCGCGGGCGACGAGCCGGAGGGCACCGGGAAACGCCCGGGGTCCGCGGGGACCGCGCAGCCGCAGGTGCCCGCCGGATTCACCTCGGCCGCCGCGGGTCCCGTCCGGATCGTCCATCCGTCTAATTGGAAGGCGGCCGAGCCGCCGAAGGGCTGGTCCTTCCTGGCCGACCTCACCGGCGGAGGCGAGGTCGAGGCGCGGATCGGCGTGATCACCGACGTGCCCCAGATCCCGAACGCCAAGCTGGTCACCGAGTCGGCGATCACCGTCGTCCAGCTCAACCTGGGCGAGGTGCGGCGCGGCCCGAACCGGGAGATCGACGTCCCGGGCGCCGCCGAGGCGTTCCGCGTCGACTACTCCTACCCCAATCCCCAGGCCCGCGCCGGGGCCGCGGCCGGTGCGCAGCTCAAGGCCGTCGACATCGGCCTGATCATCGGCGACCGCCAGTCGGCCGTCGTGCGGCTCACCGGGCTGCCGAGCAGGCTCACCCCGGCGCTGGTGGACCGGATAGTGCGCGGCATCGCGGTCAAGCCCTGACACCCCGGACGGCGGAGGCGAACGTGGATCTTGTGAGAGCGTGGACGGCGGCCATCCTGGTCTTCGTCGCCGGCAGCATCGCCACCGCCGGCATCGCCGTCAGCGCGGCCGTCTCTGAGGACGACCTGGAGTCGGTCACGGGCATGCTCCTGTGGACCGCGCTCCCGACCTTCATCGTGTTCGCGCTGATGGCCCTCGCCGGCGCCGCGGCGCACCCCTCCCCGCAGCGGGACGACACCGGCCGGCACGCCCTGGCCGTGCTGCTCGTGCCCGGCCTGGCGACGCTCCTCGGCATCGTGCTGGGCGTCGTCCAGGGCTCCCCCGCCCAGACCACCGCGGCCAGTGCGGTCGCGGGCCTCCTGGGCGCGATACCGACCTGGTGGCTGCTCGCTCGCCGACGCGCTCGCCGCTCCTCCGCGGGCGCTTACACCGGCTACTGACCCGTCCGGAAGCTCAGCCGACGGACGACACGGCGAGCACGCCGCCGCCGATGTCGTGCTGCCTTCCCCGCGAGGTCACTCGCGTATCCCGGCACCGTGCACGCGCGCTCACCCGAACCTTCGGGCGGCGTCCACCGACCGCAACGCGGTGACCTTCACGACGTCACCGGTCTGCGGCGCCTCGACCATCTTGCCGTCGCCGTAGTAAATGGCGACGTGGTGCGGTGTGGGCGTGCCGAAGAACAGCAGGTCTCCAGGCCGGAGCTGGTTCGTCGGAACCGGTGTGCCGCGCGGGTCGGCGATCTGGTTGCCGGTGTAGTGGCCGAGCGCGATCCGTCCCCTGGACGCCTGGTAGACGGCGTAGAGGGTCAGGCCGCTGCAGTCGAAGCCGAAGTAGTTGCGGCCGTCGTAGCCGCCCGGCGAGCAGCAGATCCCTCGCGTGGGCCCGCTGTAGTTGCCGCCGCCCCACGCGTACGGGGTGCCGAGCCAGCACAGCGACCAGGCCACCACCGCGGCGCCGAAGCTCAGGTCCTCCGCCGGGGTCTTGCTCTCGTCCGTCGCGCAGTGGTTGACGACCGAGCCGCTGCCCGCGGACCCGAGGCCGCTCGGCGCCCCGTTGTAGGCGACCGGGTCCTCGTCGTCGACGAGCCGGATCCTGAACAGCCGGGTGACGCTCTCCCGGTTGCCGTTCGGGAAGACCTGGACGCGTCCCCCGGCGCCTTCGCAGACGACCCGCTGGACGGGGCCGAGGCCGGTCGCCTCCTCGTCGGGATCCCAGTACTCGAACGAGCACTCCGGAATGAACAGCTTCGCGACGGCCGTCGCCGTCCCCGACCGGCCGATGCCCTTCTTGCCGGTGCCGTCCGTGCACAGGTTGCGGCGGTTGCGGAGGTCGTCCCGCTCCTTGTCGGTCAGCTCGTCATCGTTCTTGAGCTGGCACCATTTCGTGGCGACCTGCACCATCGCCGTGTCACCGGCCATGCCGCTCAGCCGGGCCTTGGTGACGCGCACGTCGTTCTCGTCCGCGAACTTCCCCGCGGCCGACTCGGGAGAGGCGCCCACCGCCCAGTAACCGGCCGCCGACGGGTCGATGCCGGTCAGCGCCAGGTTGACCGCCTGGTCGCGCAGGGGGGCGAGGGTGCCGAGCGCCGCCGCGTCCGCGCCGATCTGGGCCCGGTTGCGCATGTCGCCGGCCTGGGCGATCCGGCCGAACGCCAGGAAGCCCGCCGCCAGCACCACGGCCATGCCCATGACCAGGACGGACGTCGCGACCCCCGCGTCGCCGCCGTACCGGCCGGCGGACCTGATACGTCGCAGCATCTGCGCCCCACCGTCACGAGATCGAGAAGTTGCCCGAATTAGGATCGTAAAGATCACGGGAATCGCACGACAGGGCCCTGAGACCCAATCCGGAAATGACGCTGGACGTTCAGAATGTGTAGGGGACCGGGAGGTCCGGCACGAGGGTTTTCACTTCGTCTTCGATGGCGCCCTTCGGGGAGACCTTGAGGTCGTGGCGCCGGAGTGCCTCGTCCCGCACGACGAAGACGGTCGCGGTGAAGCCCTTCTTCCCGTTCGCGACGGCGACAGGGGCTTTGATGCGCGGACCGTACTCGGCCACGATCTCGTCGCGGTGCCGAGCGTCGTCCCCGGTGATGCCGGGACGGAACCTGATGTCCTCCACCCGGCCGACGACGTAGGTGAGGATCCCGCCGGGACGGGTGGTCTCGACGTAGACCCGCGCGAGCGCGACCGCGGTGGCGGTGTCCTCGACCGTCCCGCCGTCGGCGGCCATCACCTTCCCGAACGCGTCCGGGGCGCCGGTCAGCAGCTCCACCCGGCCATGGCCGAGCGCGACGTGCAGCAGCGCGGGATGCGGTCCCTGCCGGTGGTCGACGCGGTAGATCTTCCAACTCCGGAGGACGGGCGCATCGACCGGGATCAGCCTGGTGCCGTCCAGCCGGACGATCCGCGCCTCCTCCCGCTTGCCGCTCTCCAGCAGACCGTTGCCGATCGTCTGGCGGAGCTGCTCACCGGGCCGCGCGGGGGCTTCCGCGCCGCCCGCCCCCGAGGCCGAGCCGCACCCGGTCAGCAGCAGGGCCAGAAGGGCCAGCACCGCACTCACGGCGGGACGGCGGGAATGGCGCCGGTCAGCAGAAGATCCGCAGGAGACAGTTATGAGCGTCATCCCATGCCTCCCCATAATTCTCGGCGTACGTGTCACCATCGAGCGACGAAACCACCTCTCCATTGGCGAACGCCTGCTCCACCCTCTCGCGCCCCGCCCGCTCGCCGGCCCGGCGCGCGGTTTCGTCGTCCAGCGCCGGAAGTCCCAGTTCGGAGCGGGCGCGGCGGGCCTTCGTGACGGCGTCGTCGTACGCGTCTTCGTACTCCCGTTGCAGCAGGGTGTCGGGGCCGTTCCCGCCCCGGTTCCGCTGCAGCTGACGATTGTTCTGGATCGCCTCCACCGTGCCCTCGACCTCCTCGTCGATGGACCGCTCGACGAACTCCTCGCGGCCGAGGTCGCCGATATCCGCGTCATGGTGTTCGGCATGGTTGACCTCGTGCACGAACGTGTTCGCGCGTTCTTCCGGCGACTGGTTCGTGTCGATGTAAAAGGCATGGGCGTCACCGTCGTAGTAGGAGGCGCCTCCAGCCCGGTAAATGACCTGAACTCCGTTGTCCTCCACCCATTGCAGGGCGGTGCGTCCGAGCCGGGTCTCGCTGAGGACGGCCTCGGTCCCGCATCCGGAGCCGAACCGGCCGCATGCCCCGCTCCGCGTGTGCTCCGCGGCGGCCGCGGGGCCGAACGACCCGAGCACGCCCACCGCGAGGACGGCGACCACCGCGAGGCCGCCGTACTCCAGGCCCCCCGTACCCCGGCCCCGGCGC
>NZ_SMKB01000281.1:0-8548 GCF_004348575.1 Actinomadura sp. 7K534 | reverse complement strand
CCCGGCGGCCGGGTCGGGGGCCGCGGCGGGCGGTCCTCGTCGTCGTCCGCGCCGCGCCCGGGGCCGCTGCTGACGCGGAGCGTGATCGTCGTGTCGGGTTCCACCGAGCCGGGGCCGGGCGACATCTCCGCCACGGTCCCCCGCTCGTACCGGCGGGACCTGACGCGCTCACCGACGCGGGTGGTGAAACCGGCGGCGCGGAGCTTGGCGACGGCCTCGTCGAGGCTCATGCCGCGCACGTCGGGCACCTTGACGCGGTCCTCGCCGGAGCCGCGGCTGAAGTAGAAGGACGGCGGCCGGTGGAACGAGGTCGCGTCCGTGCCCCGCAGCGCGCCGAGCATGCTCCGCTGCCAGATCGGCGCGGGGATCGTCGCCCCGAACACCGAGCCGTAGCAGCGGCCGTCCAGGCACAGGCTCGTCATCGGGTGCTTGTAGCCGCCGCGCGGGTCGCCGACCCACACGGCCGCGGCGAGGTCCGGGGTGTAGCCGGCGAACCAGGCCGCGGAGAAGTTGTCGACGGTGCCGGTCTTGCCGGCGGCGTCGCGGCCGAGCCCCATGCCGCGCGCCGTGCCCATGGTCAGGACGCCGCTCAGGATGTGGTTGACGGCGTCCGCCACGCCCCGGTCGAGCACCTGCTCGCACTTGCGCGGCGGGACCTTCAGCTTCTCACCGGACGCGTCGGTGATCGACTTGATGGCGATCGGCTCGCAGTACTCGCCGCGGGCGCCGAAGGCCGCGTAGGCCGCCGCGAGGCGCAGCGGGGAGACGGCGTTGAACCCGAGCGTGAACGACGGGAACTGCTCCAGCGGCTTGCCGTTCGCCTGGCGCATCCCGAGGCGCTCGGCCATCTCGACGGTGTCGCAGAGACCGACCTCCTTCTGCAGCGCCAGGAAGTAGGTGTTCACGGAGTGCTGGGTGCCGGTGACGAGGCTGAAGCTCCGGCCGCCCTCGCCGTCCGCGGCGTTGCCCAGCGACGCCGTCGGGTCGCCGACGTTCTCGCCGTCGCAGTTGCGGAAGCCGACCGGCGTGTACTTCTCCGGCGCCATCAGCCGGCTGCCGAACGGCATGCCCTCGTCCAGGGCGGCGGCCAGGGTGAACGCCTTGAACGTGGACCCGGCCTGCATCCCGATGCTGGAGCCGTGGCTGGCGTCGGCGGCGAAGTTGATCCAGGTCTTGCCGCGCTCCTCGTCCGGGCCGAGCTCGCGGCCCACGACCAGCGCCTTGATCTCACCGGTGCCGGGCTCCACCATCGCCTCGGCGGCGGCCTTGTGCGCGGAGTTCTTGGCCGGGACGTAGGAGAGCACGGCCTTCCGCGCGGCCTGCTGCGCCCTGCGGTCCAGGGTGGTGCGGATGGTGAGCCCGCCGCGCTTGAGCAGCTCCTCCCGCTCCTTCACGGTCTCGCCGAAGACCTTGTTGGCGAGGATCTCGCGCTGCACGTAGTCGCAGAAGAACGGCGCCTCGCTGGCCACGCAGCCGCTGCGCATGTTCTGGATGTCCAGCTTGATGGGCAGCTTCTTGGTCTCCTCCGCCTCCGCGTAGCCGATCATGCCGAGTTCGGCCATCCGGTTCAGCACGACGTTGCGGCGCTGCAGGGCCGCGCCCGCGTGCTGGGTCGGGTCGTAGGCGTAGGGGTAGCGGATGACGCCGGCGAGCAGCGTCGCCTCGGCGAGGTCCAGCTCGGAGGCGTGCTTGGAGAAGTAGTGCCGGGACGCGGCCTCGATGCCGTAGGCGCCGTCGCCGTAGTAGGCGATGTTCAGGTAGCGGCGCAGGATCTCGTCCTTGGGGAACCGCTTCTCGATCGCGACCGCGTACCGCAGCTCGCGGATCTTGCGCGCCGCGGAGATCTCCTTCGCCGCCTCGCGCTCCTCGGTGGAGTCGGCCTGGGTGAGCAGCAGGTTCTTCACGTACTGCTGGGTGATGCCGGAGCCGCCCTGCGTCACCTCGCCGCTGCTGACGTTGCTGGCGAGCGCCCGCAGGGTGCCCTGCACGTCGATGGCGCCGTGCTCGTAGAACCGGCTGTCCTCGATCGCCAGCACGGCCTTCCGCACAACCGGCGCGATCTTCTCCAGCGGGACGTCCACCCGGTTCTGGTAGAAGAACGTGGCGATGGTGCGGCCGTCCGCGGACAGGACCCGGGAGCGCTGCGGGACGCCCGCGGTCGAGAGCCCCTCGGGCTCGGTGAGGAACCAGTCCGCGGTGTCGCGGGCGCCGATGCCCGCGGTGCACGCCGTGGGCAGCAGCATCAGGGCGACGAGGAAGCCGGCGAGCCCGCCGAGCGCGCCCAGCCCGCGGACCGCGCGGGCCTTCTCCGCGCGGGTCGTGGACGCGCTGAAGAACCCGCGGGGGCGCTCCGGGCCGTGCGCGCGCCCCGGACCGCCGGAAACGTCGTCTCCCGCGTCCGGATCGTCACTTCCAGCCCCAGCCAGCACGCGCTTAGCGTAAACGTGCGTCCCCGGCCGGGCCACCCCATCCCCGATGTCCCGGTTTATAGCACCGTGCCCGGCATGGGAATCAGGCGTGCGGCGCTCGGCGCTCCCAGGATCGGACACGATCCCGGAATACCCTCGATACCGCCCGCAACTCCGCCTCCGGATCGACGCCCCGCTCCGTCGCCTCCCGGACCAGCTCGAAGAGCCGTACGCCCAGCTCACCGCCGGCGGCCGCGGCGTCGGCCGGGACATCGCGGGGGAGATCGGCCGCGAGACCGTCCGCGAGTTCGGCCGGGGCCCGCATCCGCCCGGCGCGGCGCTGCAGCTGCGCGGCCAGCGACAGCGCGGGCTGCCCCAGCGGCACGCCGTCGAGCGCGGACGCCTCCGCGCCGCCCTTCTCCGCCCGCTCGGCCGCCTTGATCTGCTCCCAGTTGGCGTTGACCTCGTCGGCGCCGGAGACCGTCACGTCCCCGAAGACGTGCGGGTGGCGGCGGACGAGCTTGTCGACGATCGCGCCCGCCACGTCGTCGATGGTGAACTCCGTCCCGTCGTCGCGCTCGGCGGCCACCACCGAGTGGAAGGCGACCTGCATCAGCACGTCGCCCAGTTCCTCGCGCAGCGCGCCGTAGTCGCCGGACTCGACGGTGTCGAGGACCTCGTACGCCTCCTCCAGCAGGTACGGGACGAGGGTCGCGTGCGTCTGCTTGCGGTCCCATGGGCATTCGCGGCGCAGCGTGTCCATCACCGAGACGAGGTCGAGCAGCCGCGCGCCGGGCAGGTCGTAGGACCCGTGCAGCACCTCGACGTCGACGGGGTCCTGCACGACCAGGGCGCCGATCTCCCGCATCAGCGGCTCGTCGCCGTCGGGCGCGGTCACCCACAGGACGTCCCGGTCCCGCGCGTCCGCGACCAGCCGGGACGGGTCGGGCTCCGGCACCAGTTCGGGGGCGACGCCCGCGTCGCGCAGGGACGGCAGCAGCGGATGCCCGTCCCGCAGCCGCACGGACGACGCCGACCGCAGCGCGTCCCAGGCGCGCCAGGTCAGCAGTCCCGGCGCCACCCGGTGCGTGGTCGCCAGCAGTGTCAGGCCCATGCGCGTCAGATACCCGAGTCGGGCCTGGACAGCCGCTGCTCGGCCGGGTCGATCTCGAACTTGCCCGGGTCGTAGGTCCCGTAGCGCGGGTTGACCTCGATCTCCATCCCGTCCGCGGTGCGCCGGAACAGCTCGTTCCACTGCTGCCCGGCCCGCTGCGTCGCGGGGTTCATCCGGTCGTTGAAGTCGGCCCCGAACCGCTCCATCACCGCGGACTGCGTGGCGACGAGCCGCGCCAGGTCGCGGGTGCGGTCGCGGGGCAGCCCGCTCGCCAGCGTGATCGACTCGGCCCCGCCCTGCCGGTTCAGGCTCTCCACGGCCCGGTCGACCCGGCCGCCGGTGATCTCGACCCCGGCCGCCTCGGCCACCTCGCGGGCGACCCGGAAGTTGATCAGCAGGGTGAGCGCGCCCCGCACGTCGGACTCGGAGTCGGCGCCGAGCTGCTGGGCCGGGTTCCCCGGGTTCGCGCGCATCTCGTTCGCGACCGGGTCCGCCCGGAACTGCTCGCGCCAGTCGCGGACGTCCTGGCTGAGCTCGGTGACGGTGATGCGGTCGTCGCCGACGAGGGCGGCGGTGCCCGCCTTCGGCGTGCCGCCGCAGCCGGCCAGCGCGCCGGCCGCCACCACGGCGGCCACCGCGACCTTCACGGACTTACCGAACACGGAAGATTCCCATCTGATCGGTCGGGCTCGGGAGACGGGCCCGACACTACCGCGCGGCGGAGGCTGGTGCGGTCTCCAGGAACAGGGCCTCGACCAGGTCCGTCGCCCAGCGCAGCAGCTCCTGGTCGCGCAGCGGCCGGCCGCCGATCTGCGCCGTCTTCGGCGCGGGCACCAGCAGGGTGTCGGTCGCGGCCTTGAGGATGCTCTTCGGGTACAGCCGCTGCAGCCGGACCTGCCTGGAGTCGGGCAGGTGCACGGGCGAGAACTTGATGAAGTTGCCCTGGACGGTCACGTCGCTGAGCCCGGCCCGCCGCGCCTTCGCCCGGAACCGCGCCACCTCCAGGAGGTTCAGCACCGGCACGGGCAGCGGCCCGAACCGGTCCTTCAGCTCGTCGTGCACGGCGCCGATCTCGTCCTCGGACGTGATCGCGGCGATGCGGCGGTAGGCGTCCAGCCGGAGCCGCTCCCCCGGCACGTACTCGTGCGGCAGGTGCGCGTCGACGGGCAGCTCGACCTTCGTCTCGACGGTCTCGGGCTTCCCGCCGCCCTCCTTCAGCTCCTGGACGGCCTCCCCGACCATCCGGACGTACAGGTCGAACCCGACGCCCGCCACGTGGCCGGACTGCTCGGCGCCCAGGATGTTGCCCGCGCCGCGGATCTCCAGGTCCTTCATCGCCACGTACATGCCGGCGCCGATCTCGGTGTGCTGCGCCAGCGTCGACAGCCGCTCGTGCGCGGTCTCGGTCAGCGGCTGCTCCGGCTGGTACAGGAAGTACGCGTAGGCCCGCTCCCGGCCGCGCCCGACGCGCCCGCGCAGCTGGTGGAGCTGCGACAGCCCGTACATGTCGGCGCGGTCGACGATCAGCGTGTTGGCGTTGGGCACGTCCAGCCCGGACTCCACGATCGTCGTCGCGACGAGGACGTCGTAGTTCTTCTCCCAGAAGTCGACCATGACCTTCTCGAGCTCGTGCTCGTTCATCTGGCCGTGCGCGATGCCGATCCGCGCCTCCGGGACGAGGTTCGCCAGGTTCGCCGCGACCTTGTTGATCGAGCGGACCCGGTTGTGCACGAAGAACACCTGCCCCTCGCGCAGCAGCTCGCGGCGTATCGCGGCGGCGATCTGCTTCTCCTCGTACGGGCCGACGAAGGTCAGCACGGGGTGCCGCTCCTCCGGCGGGGTCAGGATCGTCGACATCTCCCGGATGCCGGTCAGGCCCATCTCCAGCGTCCGCGGGATCGGGGTCGCCGACATCGCGAGCACGTCCACCTGCGTCCGCAGCCGCTTCAGCTCCTCCTTGTGCTCGACGCCGAACCGCTGCTCCTCGTCGATCACCACCAGGCCGAGGTTCTTGAACCGGGTCTGCGCCGACAGGATGCGATGGGTGCCGACGACCACGTCCACGGTGCCGTCCGACAGCCCGCGCAGCGTCTCCTCGATCTCCCCGTCGGACTGGAAGCGGCTGATCGGCTTCACCGTGACCGGGAACGCCGCGAACCGCTCGCTGAACGTCGACATGTGCTGCTGCACCAGCAGCGTCGTCGGCACCAGGACCGCGACCTGCCGGCCGTCCTGGACGGCCTTGAACGCGGCGCGCACCGCGATCTCGGTCTTGCCGTAGCCGACGTCGCCGCAGATCAGCCGGTCCATCGGCACGGGCCGCTCCATGTCGGCCTTCACCTCGTCGATGGCGGCGAGCTGGTCGGGCGTCTCCACGTAGGGGAACGCGTCCTCCAGCTCCCGCTGCCAAGGGGTGTCGGGGGCGAACGGGTGGCCGGGGCTCGCCATCCGCGCCGAGTACAGCCGGATCAGCTCCCCGGCGATCTGCTTGACGGCCTTGCGGGCGCGGGACTTGGCCTTCTGCCAGTCGGCGCCGCCGAGCCGGTGCAGGCTCGGCGCCTCCCCGCCGACGTACCGGGTCAGCTCCTCCAGCTGGTCGGTCGGGACGAACAGCCGGTCGCTCTTCGCGTACTCCAGGATCAGGTACTCGCGGGTGGCGCCCTGCACCGTCCGGCTGACCATCTCCACGTACCGGCCGACGCCGTGCTGCTCGTGGACGACGTAGTCGCCCGGCTTGAGCTGGAGCGGGTCGATGCCGCCGCGCCGCCGCGACGGCATCCGCCGCGCGTCCTTGGTGGACGACTTCTGCCCGGACAGGTCGGTCTCGGTCAGCACCGCCAGCCCGATCGAGTCCCAGACGAACCCGTTCTCCAGCAGCCCCGTCGTCACCGACACCAGGGACGGCTCGGGCGGCGCGGCGAGGTCGGTGAGCCGCGCGCCGAGGCCCTCCTCGCCGACGAGCTGGACGAGCCGCTCGGCGGGCCCGTGCCCGGCGGTGACCATCACGACGCGCCGGCCGCCGTCGATCCAGCCCTTGAGGTCGCCGAAGAGGCGCGTGGTGTCGCCCCGGTACGCCTCCGCCGGCTGCACCCCGAGGTTCAGCACCTCGCCTTCCTCTTCCAGGGGGGACGACCCCCCTGACCCCCCGGTGCCTGCTTCGCCGCGCATTCCGGGGTTGAGCGCTGTAACGCTCCAGCGCGGCAGGCCGAGTTCGGTGCTGTGGGCCCGTACGTCGTCCAGCGAGCGGAACGCGGCGGCGCCCAGGTCGATCGGCGCCTCCCCTCCGGCGGCCGCGTTGACCCAGCTCGCCTCCAGGAACTCCTGGCTCGTCCGGACCAGCTCCGCCGCGCGGGTGCGGATCCGCTCCGGCTCGCATACCAGCAGCGCCGATCCGTCCGGCAGGAGGTCGGTCAGCAGCTCCATGTCGCCGGCGAGCACGGGCGAGAACGCCTCCATGCCCTCGACGGCGTCGCCGTCGGCGATCCGGCCGAGGATCTCGGCGAGCGCCGGGTGCTCCTCGGCGAGCGCCTTCGCCCGCTCCCGCACGTCCGCGGTGAGCGGCAGCTCCCGGCACGGCGGCGCCCAGAGCCCGTCCTGCGCCACTTCGAGGGAGCGCTGGTCGGCGGCTTTGAAGTAGCGGATCTCCTCGACCGTGTCGCCCCAGAACTCGACCCGCAGCGGGTGCTCCTCGGTGGGCGGGAAGACGTCCAGGATGCCGCCGCGCACCGCGATCTCGCCGCGCTTCTCCACCAGGTCGACGCGGTGGTACCCGGCGTCCACCAGGTTCCGGACGGCGTCGTCCATGTCGGCGTCCTCGCCGGACAGCAGCCGCACCGGCTCCAGGTCGGCCAGCCCGGCCACGATCGGCTGCAGCACCGCGCGGACCGGCGTCACGACGACGTCGAGCGCGCCGCCTTTCCCTGCGGCCGCTCCGGCGGCGTCCAGGTGCATCGCGTTCGGGTGGACGAGGCGCCGCAGGACCGCGAGCCGCTGCCCGACGGTGTCGGAGCGCGGCGACAGCTTCTCGTGCGGCAGCGTCTCCCACGCCGGGAAGTGCGCCACCCGGTCCGGGTCGAGCAGGCTCGACAGCGCCGCGGTCAGGTCCTCCGCCTCCCGGCCGGTCGCGGTCACCGCGAGCACCGCGCCGCCCCCGTTCCCGCCGTCCGTGCCGTCCGCGCGGACGCGGCGGCTCAGCGCGGCGGCCAGGATCGGCCAGAGCGAGGGGGGCGCGACGACCTCGGTGTCCACGCGCGCCCCGTCGAGGGCGCGCCGCAGACCGGGGTCGGTGCACGCAAGGTCAACAAGTCCAGAAAGCGTCATTTTCGCCCGCAACTTAGCAATTCACCCCGAGGCAGGGCAGCCCGAGAACCCGGAAATCCCGCGGACCTCCGGCACGGCTACCAGAGTACGCGCCCGCGGGCCGCGTCGTTCCGGCGACGGCACAGCTCATGGACGGGACCAGGGGCGACGACGCAGCGCGACACGACCGTCACCAAGAACTGACAAATAGCGGACGGACTGCGATCGTGCGATTACGCTGCGAAGTTGTGACCGATCTGCGTACACCGCCGGTAAGCGATGGCGATCTCTTCTCCGAACGCGCTCGCCAGTACGCCCTGGAGCGGCCCCTCCAGCGGATCAACGTCCTGGAGGCGGGCTGCGGCTGGGGGACGGGTCTCGACCTGGGCGACCGGGAGCACCACCTCACGGGCGTCGACCTGGAGTCCCCCGAACTGCGCGCCTACACCTGCGAGCGCCCCGACCTGGACGCCTGGCACCTGGGCGACCTGCGCACGGTCCCGCTGCCGCCGCGCACCTACGACATCGTGCACGCCTCGTACCTCGTCGAGCGCGTCCCGCACGCCGAACTGGTGCTCGACCGGTTCGTCGCGGCGCTGAAGCCCGGCGGGCTGCTGCTCATCCACATGCGCGACCGCAACACCGCCTACGGCTTCCTCGACCGGGCGCTGCCGCGGTGGATGCACGCCTCCGGCCGCCGCCGGAAGCGCGCCCGCCCGCCCCGGGG
>NZ_SMKB01000280.1:0-8650 GCF_004348575.1 Actinomadura sp. 7K534 | reverse complement strand
CGGCGCGGTCGGCGTGGTCTGCGACATGGCCGACCGGGACCAGGTGCAGGCCCTCTGGGACGCGGCGGCCGAGGCGTTCGGGCGCATCGACCACTGGATCAACAACGCCGGGGTGTCCACCTCCCGACGCCCCCTCACCGAACTGCCGCCCGACCAGCTCGAAACCGTGGTGTCGGCCAACCTGCTCGGCGTGCTGCACGGCAGCGCCGTCGCGGTGCGGGGCATGACCGCCCAGGGCGGCGGCACCGTGTGGAACATGGCGGGGCTCGGCAGCGACGGACGGACCGTCCCCGGCCTCATCGCCTACGGCGCGACCAAGCGCGGCACCGACTACCTCACCACCGGCCTCGCCAAGGAGGTCAAAGACGGCCCGGTGAAGGTGGCGCACCTGTCCCCCGGCATGGTCGTCACCGACCTGCTGCTCCGCGACTACTCCCCCGACGAGCTGGCCAAGGCCAAGAAGATCTTCAACATCCTCGCCGACCGGGTGGAGACGGTGACGCCCTGGCTGGCCGACAGGATCCTCGCCGGGACCAGGAACGGCGGGACGGTCGCCTGGCTCACCACGCCCAAGATCATGGGCCGGTTCATGCTGGCCCGGTTCCGCCGGCGCGACCTGTTCGGCGAGGACGCATGACCGACTACCCGGTCGCGCTCGCCGCCGAGGACTTCGTGCCGGTGGCCTTGACCGCGCTGGGCATGGCGATGCTGCGGCACCGGCACCCGCTGGTGCCCGCGGCGGCCGCGCTGGTCGTGGCGGGCGGGTTCGGCAAGGCCGCCTGGAAGCTGATCGTCGCGCTCGGCGGCCCGGACCTGCCCTGGCTGCGCGGCGCCCTGTTCCCGCTGCTGGCGATCGGCTTCACGGCGTTCGCGTACGCGCTGTCCCGCGAGTCGCGCCGGCCACCGCATCCAGCCGTGCTCGTGATCCCGCTGCTCGCGGCGCTGGCCCTGTCGGCCGTCCTGCGAGACACCTGGCCCGCGCTGCTGTGGACGATCGTCGCGGTGACGGTCGCCGCCGTCCTGCTGGCGCGGACCGCCGCGCGGGCGGGCGACCCGCTCGCGGCGACGCTCTTCGGCCTCTGGCTGGCGGGCCAGTACCTGCTCGGCCCCCTGGCGGCGCGCGCCGAGCAGTCCATCCCCCTCCAATGGGTGGAGCAGTCCTGCAACACCCTCGCCCAGGCGGCCTTCGCGTTCGCCGCCTGGCACCTCACCAGAACGACACGTACCCCAGCGGAACAGACCGAGGAAAGGGCGGCGGCGTGACGGACGCACTCGGCTGGCGGCGCAAGTTCGGGGTGATCGCGCCGTCCACCAACACCATCGTCGAACCCGACTTCTACCGGATGGGCGTCCCCGGCGTGACGTCCCACTTCTCCCGCATCCACATCCGCGACCAGGACATGGCCGGGGACGAGGGCATGGAGCGGCTCCTCGCGCAGATCCGCGACGAGATCGGCGCGGCCTGCGAGCGGGTCCTGACCTGCGAGCCCGACTACATGGTGATGGGCATGTCCGCCGAGACGTTCTGGGGCGGGATCGAGGGCAACAAGCAGTTCGTCAAGCAGATCTATGACATCACGGGCCTGGAGGTGGCGACCGGCGCCGAGGCGTGCGAGCGGGCACTGAAGATCTACGGGGCGCGGCGGATCGGCGTCGTCACCCCGTACCAGCCGGTCGGCGACGCCAACGTCCGGCGGTTCTTCACCGAACTCGGCTTCGAGGTCGACCGCATCATCGGGCTGAAGTGCCCGACCGCCGTGTCGATCGCGCACGTCACCGACGCCGAGCTGCGCGGGGCGCTGCGCGAGCTGGCCACCGGCGAGGTCGACGCCCTGGTCCAGTGCGGCACCAACCTGTCGATGGTCGCAACGGCCGACGAGGCCGAACGCTGGCTCGACCTCCCCGTCATCGCCATCAACGCCGCCACGTGGTGGATGGCCCTCCGCGACAACGGCATCGAGGACCGCGTCTACGGCGCCGGATCCCTCCTGCGCGAGCACTGATGACCCGTTCACCGATGACCAGGGGTTATGTCGACACCGAATGGGGCCAGGTCCATTACCGCGCAAGCGGCGACTCCGGCCCCTGGATCGCCCTGTTCCACGAATCCCCGCTGTCGTCCCGCGTCTTCGAGGACGTCCTGCCCGTCCTAGGCCGCAGCACCCGCGCCGTCGCCTTCGACACCCCCGGCTACGGCGCGTCCGACCCGCCCCCCGGACCGGGCTTCGAGATCCCCGACTACGGCCGCGTGCTGGCGCAGGCGGCGGCCGGGATCGGGATGGAGAAGCCCGTCCTCGCCGGCGTGCACAGCGGAGCGTCCCTCGCCCTCGCGGCCGCCGCGCACCTGCCCCCCGCGGGCCTGGCCCTGAGCGGCGTCCCGCTGTTCACCCCGGAAGAGCGGGCTGGCTTCCTCTCGGGCTGGACGCCCGAAGCCCCTCTCGACGGCAAGGGCTCCCAGTTCGGCTGGGCCGTCGAACGCTACCTGCGGAGCTGGGGCCCGGACGTCCCCCGCGACCTCCTCCACCTCGCCGTGGTCGAACTGATGCGGGTGGCGGACCGCTACGAGTGGGGCTACCAGGCGGCGTTCCGCTTCGACCCCTCGGACGCCCTCGCGGCGGCGGACGTCCCCGTCCTCCTCCTCAACGCCGAGTTCGACAGGCTCGCCCCCAAGGACGCCCTCGCCGTGGACCTGGCCCGCGACGCCCGCCTGGTCGTCCTCCCGGGCCTCCCCGGCCAGCCGCACCTGCGGGCCCCCGGCGACTTCGCCGCCGCCCTCCTGGCCTTCACCCTGGAAGCCCAGTCCTGACCGCTCACCACGTGCAGTCGGGCACCCCGTCGAGGTGGGCCTTCCCGCGGATGTAGACGTTGCTCACAAAGCCGCTGGGCTGGTAAGCGCCGTTGTAGACGTACGACCACCACTCGCTGGAGTACCCCGAGTCGGAGACCGGCTGCCCCCGCTTCTGGCAGTACACGCCGATCTCCTGCTTGGAGACCTTCCGGATGATGATCGGGCAGTTGCCCGTGGACGGGTAGTCGGTGCACGCCCCGGTGTTGCCCCTGCGAACGTTCACATTGGTGGCCCACACATAGACCCAGACGATCTGGTTGGCGGACTGCTTCCCCACCGCCTGCGGCGCCGCCGCCTGCTGAACCGGCGCGGCCTGCGCAGGTGCGGCCTGCGCCGGCGCGGCGGCGATGACCGAGGCCCCGAGGGCACTTGTAGCGGCGAGCATCATCGCCGCCCTCTTGAGACCCGGTCTGGAGGCATTACGAGCCATACCACTCTCCATTCACTCGTCACCCTGCCCGACCCCGGCGAGCAAGGCAGCGGATGAAGTGAACCCCGGACCGGCTTCATCCCGGCTTCAGATCGGCTTCACCGACCGGCCGGGTGCTCGGTCAGGGGGTGGTCTCCTCCAGGACGGAGCGGATTCGGCTCCAGGCGTGTTCCAGGTCGGTGTCGGGGGCGGGTTCGAAGACCAGGACGCCGTCGCCCAGGTCGAGGGTGAGGACCTGCCTGCCCGCCTCGGTGCGCATCGGTTCTCGTGCGTCCACGCCGTAGGGCGCCTCCAGGACGCTCATCTCCGCGTCGCCGCGCGGGTCGAACACCAGGAGGCCGCGGGCGACCCACAGGGCTCCGCGCTGCAGCACGTTGTCGTGCACGACGCCCTCGTCGTACGGCAGGGGGCCGCACAGCCTGCCGATCAGGCAGAGGCGGGGGCGGCGTCCGGCGGTCAGCTCGGCCACGATCTCGTCGGTATTGCCCAGGCCGGGCGGGATGACGTAAAAGGCCAGGCCGGGGCGCGGGCCGGTCAGCTCGCGGCGGAACGACCGGAGCGAGGGGCGGCGCCGCAGCACTCGGTCCAGGGCTGGCCGGAGCAGGAAGCCCCCGGCGAGCCCCGCCGAAGCCGCGGCGATGACCGGTATGACGATGGACACCCGCGTCACCGTAGCTTTCGTAGATCACGCACAGGTGTCCGTCTTGCGAGCCTCGCCACGTATGGGAGCGGCTGTCATTCTGAGGGCATGCGGATAGTGGTCGTGGGTGCGGGGATCATCGGTGCCGCGCTGGCGGACCGGCTCGCCGCGCGTTCGCAGGACGAGGTCGTCGTGGTCGAGGAGGACGCGCCCGGCGCCGGGACCTCGGGCACCAGCTACGCATGGGTCAACGCCAACGATCCCGCTGATCCCGCCTACCACCGGCTGCGGACCGCGGCGATGTCGACCTGGCGGGAGCTGGCCGCCGGGTTCGGCGACCCGGCCTGGTACCGGGAGGCGGGCAACACGACGTGGGCGGTCACCGAGGACGCGAAGGCCGAACTGGCGGAGCGGGTCGCGCGCCTCGGCGAGCTGGGCTACGCCGCCGAGCTGATCGACATCGGGCGGCTGAGGGAGCTGGAGCCGCGGGTCCGGGCTCCGCTGGACGCGCTCATCGCGCACTACCCCGATGAGGGCTACGTGCACGGCGGCGCCGTGGCGCAGGCGCTTGTCCGGCGTGCGGGGGACGCGGGAGCCGAGATCGTCACGGGGCATCGCGCGGTCGGCCTCAACACCGGCGGTGACCGCGTGACCGGTGTGCGGCTGGACGACGGCAGGGATCTGGACGCCGATCTCACGATCTGCGCGGCCGGGCGGCACAGTCCCGCACTCCTCGCCACGGCCGAGGTCGCCCTTCCGCTGGTCGACCCGTCCGAACCCGGCTCGCCCGCGCCCTGTCTCGTCGCCACCACCACGGCGGCCGAGGGCGTCGTCAACGGGCTCGTCCACGCCCCCGGTCTCTCCGCCCGGCCCGCGCCGGACGGGGGGCTCGTCCTGGAGGCCGACGACCTGGACGCCGGTATCGACGAGGCGGCCTCCCCCGAGCTGATGCGGACGGTCGGCGCCGAGCTCCTCGCCCGTGCGCGCGCCCTCGTCCCGAAGCTGCGGGCGGGCGTCGCCGGGGTCCGGCGGTGCGTTCGGCCGCTGCCCGTGGACGGGTATCCGCTCATCGGCCTCCAGCGCCCCGGCCTGTACACCGCGGTGACGCACAGCGGCATCACGCTCGGCCCGCACCTCGCCCTGCTGATCGAGCGGGAGATCCGCGGGGAGGCGCTGCCGGAGCTCGCCCCCCACCGTCCGGACCGGGCGTGAACCCGCCGACGACGCCGCGCCGTAGGAAGACTCGCCGGGCCCCGGTCAGCCGGTTGTGTGGTCCGCGGCGGTAAGCCAGCCGAGCCGTTCGGACATGTTCCGGGCGCAGGCCACGACGGCGCGCACATGGTCGGAGTCGTCGGTCGCGCGCCACAGGAGCGACCAAGGGTAGAAGGACACGGGTTCGGTGAGCGGCCGCCAGAGGGTCCCCGGGAGCGCGGAGATGCAGGACGAGGGGACGCAGTACAGGCAGCGGCCCTGGTCGACGAGGGTGGACGCGGCGTGGACGCTGTCCACGGTCCCCTCGTACACGGTCGGGGTGAAGCCCGCGGCACGGCACATCTCGACGGTGAACTGGTTGAACTCCGGGGCCTCCATCTCCTCGGCCAGCAGCAGGGGTTCGCGGGCCAGTGCCTCGGCGGGCACCGCGTCCAGTTCCGCGAACCGATGCCCCCGGGGGACCAGGACCCCGAGACGATCCCGGCGGAACAGGTAAGAGGCGATCCCCCTCGGCGCCAGGACCGCGCGTCCGATGCCGACATCGAGGCGCCCGGCGACGAGTTGCTGGTACTGCTCGGGGACACCGACCTCCACCTGGTGGATCACCAGGTCCGGGTAGAGCGCCTGAGCTTCGTGCAGGATCTGCGGCATCGAGTCGTAGCTGGCGTCGATGACGCCCACCCGCAACGCCGGCGAGACGCCTTCGGCGGTCCGGGCCACCTCGGCGGCGCGCTCCACGTGCGCGAGGATCCGCCGGGCCTCGACGAGGAAGGCCGCTCCCGCCGGGGTCAGGGCGACGTAGTGGGTGGTGCGCTCCAGTAGGCGCACACCGAGCGCCCGCTCCAGCCGCTGGATCTGCTGGCTCAGCGCCGACTGGACGATGTGCTCGCGGGCCGCCGCCCGACCGAAGTTGAGCTCCTCGGAAACGGCGACGAAATAACGGAGCTGGCGCAGTTCCACATCTTCGCCTTACAAGGGGAACGGTGAGACCTGCCTGGCGAGCCTACATCGCGGCGCGCTCCAGACGGTTTCTCCGGACCACGGACGGCTATCGCCCCAACTGATCAAGCAAGCTCGTATCGCTCGTCACGGTTCGCTCGAAACGGAGGTCAACTGTAAGTGGCACCCAGCCCGCGGTGCTCGGAAAGGGGCTCGCTCGATGAACCACCGGAGGAGCGTCCACATCATGACCGCAAGCGCGCCCATCAGCCCGAACGGATCGGCACCACGTTGCGAGCATGCGGACGGGCTGACTCCCGTCGAGCCCCGCTCGCGCGGCTGCCGGGTATGCGAAGCGCTGCGAGCAGGCTGGAAGGCCCTCCGGGTCTGTTTGACCTGCGGTTGGGTGGCGTGCTCCGACGACTCGCCGCACCGGCACGCGAGAGCGCATTACCGGGAGACCGACCATCCGATCACCGCCACGGTGGGACCGGGGCCCACCTGGCGGTGGTGCTACGTCCACGGACGCCAGGTCTGACCGAGCCGGCCTCCGGGCCTGAGCAAGCGGTCAGGCGGCGAGCTCGGCGTGGAGGTCATGAGCGGACTGAACGGTGAAGGCGCGGTCGAACCCGGTGACGCGGAGCAGCTCGGTCACCTGCGGGCCGGGGGCGGCGAGACGGAGGAAGATGCCGAGTTCGGCGGCACGGCGCTGGATGCCGATCAGCACGGCCAGTCCGGCCGCGTCGGCGGACGCCACCTCTCCGAGGTCGAGGATCAGCAGCCGGCCGCTGCGCCGCAGCAGTCCGAGCAGGTGCTCGCGCAGCGCTGGAGCGGCGGCGCCGTCCAAGGCGCCCGTCAGCGCGACGATGGTGTGACCCGGGCGCCGGTGGGCGGGCATCCTCACTTCGTCGGGGGTTCGGACCGATCCCCCGGCGGCCGGCCTCGGGATGGCGGTGACAGCGGTCATGATGATCTCCGATCAGGAGTGGGCGGGTCGACGCGTGCCACGGGGTCTTCTCGAAGTCGCCCGCCCTCGGACTCCCAGACACTCTCCGCGGGCGGCAGGGCATCGGCCCGGCCCGTCCGGCCATGGGGCCGCGAGGTGAGGGCTTGCGGGCCGGCGGCGCCGGGCGGTCGTGCACCAGGGGACACGCTTGTCGCCGTGCGGGATCTGGCGGTGCTCGCCGGAGACGGGCCGTGCAGGGTCGCCATGACTCCCCTTTTCGGGGACGAGCCGGTGTGACGCATCGCCCCCGGAACGGGGACGTCGTCGTTTTCCGGATGATTTCTCATCCTACCTGATTTTTAAGATCTCCGAAGAAATCAAAAATGCTCGCCCGAGAGACACATTGAAGTGCGGAACGGATTTTTCGCCTGCCGGGCGGGCGGTCATCGGCCCAGGTGATGACGTGTGCACGGATCGCCTGTGTCCATAATCGGTTCGTCGGCGAGAAAATGCCAATGGCCGGTCACCACAGGGGCTGCGCCGGTGTGGCCCAGGGCCGTCCACTCCTCCCCGAGACCGGACGGCCCTGGATCAGCGGTCCCGGCCCGGGGTGTCAGTCCGGGTCGTCGCGCGGGGGCGGGTCGAAGTCGACGTCGACGTTCTCGAAGCCCTTGTGGCGCTCGGTCTCGGCGTAGGAGGTGTAGGCGCGCCGGTCCGCGGAGGTCAGCTCGACCTTGTCGGTGAAGGGCGTCAGCAGGCTGCGGGGCCACAGCCGCCGCTCCCGGACGACGTTGATCTCTGCGCTCAGCACGAAGGTGAGCGCGCCCAGATAGATCCACGTCAGCAGGCCGAGCACGATGCCGAACATGCCGTAGGTCGCGCTGGCGCCCTGGAGCCAGTGGCCGAGCAGGAAGGTGCCCGCCCACTGAAGCAGCTGCCAGACGAGCGCCGCGACGATCGCCCCCGTCCGCACCTGCGCGACGGTGAGGGGCCGGGCGGTCAGCATCCGGAACGTCACCGTGAACAGCACGACGTTCAACGCGACCGCCGCCGCGACGGCCGCCGCCCGCACCCCGGCGGCGCCGAGGACGCCACTGGACGTGGTCACCCCCGACAGCAGCGCCGTCCCCAGGAGCACCGTGCCGCCGACCGCCAGCAGTGCCAGGCTCCGCACCCTGGAGAGGATGGGGTTCGGACGGGCGTTGCGCGGCACTCCCCACATCTTGTTCAGGGCGTTCTGCGCGGCCTGCACCACGCCCAGCGCGCCGTACACGCTGCCCACGACGCCCGCGGCGAGCGCGAGCCGGCTGCCGCGGAAGGATCCGATGTTCGCGCCGATCTGGTCCCCGATGACCGGGAACTGCGCGAGCGCCGAATCGAGTACGCGCTGCTGCAGTCCGGGGTTGCCCTCCAGCACGAAGCCCAGCACGGTGACGAACAGCAGCAGCAACGGGAACAGCGACACGAACCCGTAGTAGGTGATCATCGCCGTGAGATAGGTGCCCTGGTCGTCCACGAACTTGTACACGATCGCCAGCGGCAGGCCCGCCCAGCGATGCCGCCGCTGGTAGGCGTCCACGCGGCCGACCACTCCCACACGGCCCTTCTGCCCTTTTCAGCGCGCCCCCAACGCCC